>CAYSBM010000022.1:9386-11375 GCA_964429095.1 uncultured Solibacteraceae bacterium
TATACCGCCGACCACGGCGAGAACATGGGCGAGCACGGCCTGTGGTGGAAGAACTGCCTGTTTGAGCACGCCGCGCACATACCGCTGGTAGTGCACTGGCCCGAGCGGTGGAAGGGAGGCACGCGGCGCAGCGGCGTCTGTTCGATGGTGGATTTGGTTCAGACCATAGCGGAACTGGCCGCAGCGCAGCCGCCCGAGGACTGGGACGGAGACTCTCTGGCGGGACTGCTCGACCAACCGGGAACCCGCTGGAAGGACATGGCCGTCAGCCAGTATTACGCCCACAACATAGCCTCCGGCTTCGCCATGATCCGCCAAGGCAGGTGGAAGTACGTCTACCACAGCGCGCCTGATGCGGCGCACCCAAGCGTGCGCGAACTGTATGACCTGGCGGTTGATCCTTACGAACTGCGTGATCTGGCGCGCGATCCCCGCCAGCGTCTCCGTCTGGACCGTATGCATGCGGCATTGCTGAAGGAACTCGGCGAGCATCCCGACGCCACGGAAATGCGCTGCCGCGCGGAGTCCAGCCGCGGCTATAGCGTCGTGCTGTGATCGCGAGCGCGTTCTCGTTGGACCCCTAAAGCCGCTATAATCGGCTTGCCGATGCTTGAAGCGTTTGGACAATCGGATCGCGGCTGTCTGCGGCCGAACAACGAAGACGCATTCCTCATCGCAGCCGATATAGGACTTTACATGGTGGCTGACGGCATGGGGGGCGCCGCAGGTGGCGAGGTGGCCTCCCGTCTGGCAGTGGAGGCGGTTGAGGAGGCCATACGCTCCACATCCGAGCGCACTCTAGCCGTGCTCACCTGCGCGATTGAACTCGCCCACTGCCGGGTTCGGCAAGCCGCCGAAGCGGATCCCAGTCTGAGGGGAATGGGGACTACGTTGGTCGCGGCGCTGGAGGCGGGCGCCGAGCTGTTGATTGCCAGCGTCGGCGACAGCCGGGCTTACGCCATCCGCGATGGCCGGCTCGAACAGTTGACCACCGATCAAACCTGGGTCGAGGAGGTGGGCCGACGCCTGGGGCTGTCCGAGGAACAGATCCGCACGCATGCCTTGCGGCACCTGCTCACTATGGCGGTCGGCTCCAGTGAGCCGCTCCGTGTGCAGACGCACCGCCTGCCCCTTACGCCGGGGCTCGGAGTCTTGCTTTCAACCGATGGTCTTCATGGCGTTGTGGATACCTCCACGCTCGCCGAGGTGGTAAAAAGACCGATAAGTTTATCCTGCCAGGCGCACTACCTTATTGAAGCGGCCACAAACGCCGGCGGTCCCGACAACGTGACCGTCGTACTGCTGCGCGTGATTGAATAACCGCACTCAGCGGGCAGGCCGCGTGAGGTGTTGCACAATGAACGCCTGGAGCCATAGGCTTCTCAGCTTTGGTCTGGTCTGCTCGGTGGCGGCCCAGCCTACCGTCTGGCCTCAACAGGCGGTATCGATCGAGCCAGCCATCCTGCAAATTCGGGTGATTGAGGGGGAGGGGGCGGTGCATGCCGCTGGATCAAGGGCCAGCCGCGGGTTGGTTGTGGAAGTGACCGACGAAACCGGCAAGCCGGTGGGAGGCGCCGCAGTCAACTTCCGCCTCCCGGAGGAAGGGCCTGGAGGCGTATTCGCCAACGGGATGAAGACCGAAGTGGTGATCACCTCTCCCGACGGGCGCGCCGCGCTCTGGGGCATGCAATGGAACCGCCTGGAGGGACCATTTCAGATCCGAATCACCGCGGCTAAAGGGCGGGCCCGTGCCGGCACTGTGGTTGCGCAGTACCTGTCCCAAGCGGCCGCCCGAGAAAGCGGTGCGAGCTATATACGGCCGGCCGAAGCTCTGGCCCGGCCGCGGGGCAAGTGGCTTTGGATCGGTTTGGCCCTGGCGGGCACGGCCGCTGGAAGCGGATTGGCCGCGGGAAGGATAAACGGGTCCACAAACCCGCAGTCTGCCGCCCCGGCAACACCCGTGATCGGTGTCGGCCGGCGTACGAGCCG
>CAYSBM010000022.1:11385-14776 GCA_964429095.1 uncultured Solibacteraceae bacterium
GTGGCCGCAGCGGCATCGCCCGTGCGGGGGGGGGGCGCGACTACGTTCACGGTCGGGAAACCTTAAGTTATGCATACAACGCGTTGCTTCCTTCTACTGTTGCTGGGCGTGGGACTATGCTGCGCCCAGCCGCCGCTGGCCAAGCCCCATATAGGTTATGTGATGGACCGGCAAGGCTCGCTGCGCCGGCTCTACGGCACTGCGGGCAACTTCATTCTGGGCGAAGTCCTCTCGGCAGAGAATATTTCCTTCGCCGGCTCGGCTATTGGGGCGCTAGTGAAAACGCCCACGGAGGTGATTTGGCTTGCAGCCGGTGGGGAAGTCAACAACTGCTGGCCGGCGCCACCGGGCGAGGCGCAGTTTGCCTTTGAGCCCGCCGGCTCAGGCGCTTTCGTGTTCTTTCCCGAAAAGCCTGTGTTGATGCACATAGCCGGAGGCCGCCTGGAAGCTGTTCCGTTGGATATAGAAAGGCTGGCCGGAAGCGTAGTGGCGATGGCGGCGCCCGGCCAAGGTGTCGCGGAGCTGGCTGTCAGGCGGGGCGATGAAACCTGGCTGGTAACGGTCTCGCCTGAGAGCGGCGAAATCATTGACGAGCGCCTGCTGGCGGGAGTTAGCGGACCGGTGCATTTGCTAGACGGAGGCGTGTTGTATTCCGGACGCAGCGAACTGGTCTGGCGCAGCCGCCGAGGCATTGAGAAGACCTTTCCATTGGATGCCGCCATAGAGTGGTTTGCCACATTGGGCGCCGGTTGGGTGGCCGTTTCGGCGAAGGCGGATGGAGCCGCCGTTTCCACGCTTTATGGGCTGCGGCTGGAAGAGGGCCGCGAGGGGATTTACCAGTTGCCGGAGGTGGCTCCATGAGATACAGGCTGCTGAGTGCAACTTTATTATTGCCGTTGGCTGCACTGGCCCAATTACAGTTGATGTTGGTCGAGCAGGGCGTGGAGCGTCCATCTGGGGCATATCTGCAAGTGGGCTCTACGCCGGTGGGCGACCCGCTGGATGTAAGTTTCCGCATACGCAACGTCGGCGCGTTTCCAGCCAGCTTGCAGACGCTTTCGGTGAGTGGGGTGGCCTTCACCTTGCTGAACAAACCTTCGCTACCTTTTCAGGTGCCTGCCGGCTCGGCGGTGAACTTTGCCGTCCGGTTCCAGCCCGCCGCCTATGGCAGCTACAGCGCCAGTCTGTCATTTAACAACTCGGTCACTATTCTTGCGGGCAACACGGTGGTGGCGGCGACAGTGGAACTGGCCGAAGGCGGCGATTGGAAGGTTCTTTCCTCCGGCGCATTCATTGACTTTGGCCGCGTCGAACGCGGCGCGCGCTCCACCCGGCGGCTGCGGCTGGAGAATCTGACCACCTCCAGCCTGACGGTCAGCGGCATTTCCGTGGAAGGACGCGCGTTTCGAGGTCCCGCGGGCATTGCGGCGCCGCTGACGCTGGAGGCGAGAGCCTGGGCCGAATTCAACATCACCTTCGAACCGGACGCGGCGCAGGTCTTCGACGGCGTGCTGCGCGTCGATTCCCGCACCTTTTCGCTGCAAGGAACCGGGGCTGAACCGCCGCTGCCACGGCCCATCATCGAGCTGAGCACGGCATCCCCGGCCAGTTCGCAACAAGTGCCCCTGGCCATTCGTTTCGCCGGCGCCTCGTCCACCAGCGGCAGCGGAGAATTGCGCGTGGAGTTGCAGCCCGCATCTCCAGGCGCCGTGGACCCGGCAGTCCTGTTCCCTTCCAGCAACAGCCGGTTTGTCACCTTTACGGTGAAAGAAGGCGAGAATTTTGCCCGCTTCAACGGCCAGCCGTCGGTCTTAGTTCAAACCGGGACCACAGCCGGAACACTAGTCTTCACCGCCAGGCTGGGCGGTTACACGGAAACCGTCGCTGCCAGCGTCCTTCCAGCGGTGGTGGGTCTGGACTGGGTGCGCGGCCTACGGAACGGCAGCAACCTGGAAGTGCAAATCACCGGCTACGACAACACGCGTTCGGCATCCAAGTTGGGCTTCACCTTTTACGACAAGTCGTCCAGGGCGGTGCAGCCGGGGCAGATCGTGGTAAACGCCGCCGACATATTCCGTACCTATTTCGATGCCTCCCAGAAGGAAGCGGGCGGTGTCTTTCTGCTGCGCGCGGTGTTCCCCATTAGCGGCGATGTGAGCGGCATCAGCTCGGTGGATGTTGAGCTGACCAATGCCGCGGGTGTGGCCCGCGCCGCGCGCATCGAATTCCCCTGAGCACCCCGCGAGCCGTATCCTCGAAGTATGGTGCCGGTGGCGTTGACCATCGCCGGTTCCGACCCCAGCGGCGGGGCGGGAATACAGGCGGATCTAAAAACCTTTCATCAGTTCGGCGTTTACGGTGAGGCGGTCATCACGCTCATCACAGTCCAGAATACGGTGGGCGTTAGCCGTGTCGAGTTTCTCAGCGCGGATTTGGTTGCCGAGCAGATACGCGCCGCAGCCGAAGACATACGTCCGCAGGCGGCCAAGACTGGCGCCCTGGGCAGCCGCGAAATCGTGGAGGCGGTGGCTGGACTGGCCACCGATTTCCACTTTCCACTGGTGATCGACCCGGTCATGCTCAGCAAGCATGGCGCCCGGCTCATGGATGCCGGCTCGCACACCGCGATATGCGAAAAGCTGATTCCGTGCGCCGCTCTGGTTACGCCGAACCTCGCTGAGGCCAGTGAACTTGCGGGATTCGAGGTTTGCGACACCAGCAGTATGCGGCGCGCGGCCGCCGCTCTGGTCCGCATGGGTGCGCGCGCCGCACTGGTCAAGGGCGGGCATTTGGAAGGATCGGCGGTGGACATCCTTTACGACGGCGCTGATTTTCATGAGTTCACCTCAGCGCGCATCCAGACGCCCCACACGCACGGCACCGGTTGCACCTACTCGGCGGCCATTACCGCCGAATTGGCGCGGGGCGCGGGGCTGTGCGAAGCTGTCTCGCGGGCTAAGGCTTATATCACCCAGGCGATCCGCACGGCGCCAGGCTTGGGGCGCGGTGCGGGCCCGGTAAACCATCACGCGCCGCCGGATGGTCACCGCTGAACAACCATCGGGCGCCTTCGGTATCCGGCCGGGCGGGTCATTTGCGGAAGCCGATGGGGCTGGGCGTGTTAGCAGTTACGAATTCCACTTTGGCGCGGCGCGGCATCTCGTCTTCCAGCCCCATAGCCCAATAACAGGCGTTCACGAGCATCCGGCGGAAGCCTTCATTGAGAAAATCGCCCGCGTGTCCCATGGTTGTGGTAAACACGCGCGCGTTCTTGTACGTCTTGATCCAGGCCACGGGAACCGGCGCTATGGCGGGATTGGGGGGAGAGTTGGGGGGCATGCCGGCCAGCACTTGTCCCATTAGCAAGGGCTTCGAATCGCCGCTAAGTGTG
>CAYSBM010000023.1:0-14725 GCA_964429095.1 uncultured Solibacteraceae bacterium
TTGAAGCGCTTGAGGACAGCCTGGCGATTGACTTGTTTTCACCCGTGCGCGAAGACTGGCGCCGTGGCGATGACTCTTATCTGCGCTGACCCGGAGCCTGGCGCCGCGGATCTTTGGCCCAGGGCAGAAACCGGAAGGGAACCCCTCACACATGGACTCCTGGAGACGGAAGCTGGAGCGATACTTCGAGTTTGAAGCGCTGGGCGCCAAATGGAAAACCGAGATTTTGGCCGGGGTGACTACCTTCATGACGATGGCCTACATCGTCTTTGTCAACCCCTCGATACTGGCTGACACCGGTATGCCGTTCACTGCCGTGATGGCGGCTACCTGCATTTCGGCCGCTTTCGGCAGCCTTATGATGGGTATGCTGGCTCGCTACCCGATTGCGCTGGCCCCCGGCATGGGTCTGAACGCCTACTTCGCCTACACGGTTGTCAAGGGCATGGGCGTGAGCTGGCAGGCGGCGCTGGGCGCGGTGTTCATTTCCGGCGTGGTCTTTCTGTTGTTGACCGCCGCCGGAATCCGCCAGCTCATAGTCTCCTCTATTCCCACGGAGTTGTATTCGGCGGTGGGCGCCGGTATCGGGTTGTTCATCGCCCTGATCGGCTTCCGTAATTCCGGCATTATCGTGCCAAGTGCGGCAACCACGGTAACGCTCGGCAACCTGAGCGAACCTCATACTCTGCTGGCGCTGTTTGGCCTTTTGCTGACCGGTGCGCTGATGGCCTGGCGCGTGAAAGCCGCAATGCTGCTGGGAATTCTGGGCTCCACGGCGGTGGGCGCGCTGTGCGGCCTAGTACGCTGGCAGCCGCATGCCTACCGGCTGGCGGATATCGCCGCCACCGCGTTTCAACTGGATTTGAAAGCTACTTTTCAGTTGGGAGCTTTGGAAATCATATTTGTATTCCTCTTTGTCGACCTGTTCGACAATGTGGGGACGCTGGTGGCGGTGGGCAAGAAAGCGGGGCTCTTTGATCAAACGCATCAGATCCCGCGCGTCAACCGCATTCTGTTTTCCGACGCGGCGGCCAGCATTGCCGGAGCTCTTTCAGGCACCTCGACGGTGGTGAGCTACATCGAGAGCGCCGCCGGTGTGGTGGCGGGCGGGCGCACGGGAGTTACCGCCATTGTCACCGGCAGCCTGTTCCTGGCGGCGCTGTTTGTAGCCCCGGTGGTAGGTGTAATTCCCGCCGCGGCGACCTCCCCCGCGCTCATCATCGTGGGCTGCATGATGATGACAGCCATTGGCGAGATTGACTGGACAGACCCGGTGGTGGCCATTAGCGCTTTCCTCACCCTGACCGCCATCCCGCGGACTTTTAGCATCGCCAACGGTCTGGCCTTCGGCTTTACCAGTTACACGCTGCTCAAGGTGGCTTCCGGCCAAGGGCGCAAGATCAACTGGTTGGTCTACGTCCTGACGGCGTTGTTCCTCGTGCGGTTTGCCTATCTGACCAAGGGGTAGACCGCTTGGGTCATTTCGCCCACATAGAACGCCATTGAACGTTGCTGAGTGAGCAGTTTTGGTCAAATGCCCCAGGGCGCCCCTTTGCGATCCATTTAGTCCTGTATTTTCAATACGCAAAGCTGGCCTATAAATTGCTCCATGAATTTGCATGCATGGTCATGGGCAAGACGGGACGTACCGCCCCCGCCTGGTCTTCTGGGAGCTCACAACGGGTTGTAATTTAAGGTGCATACACTGCCGGGCGAGCGCTACCGAACTGATGAGTCCACTGGATCTGGGTTTTGAACAGTGTGCCCGGATTGTGGATCAGATTGCGGAATATGCCCCACTCATCCTGGTCCTGAGCGGTGGCGAACCATTGTGGCGGCGGGACGTGTTCGATATCGCCGCAAGAGCCACTTCAAAGAACATACGCGTGGCTTTAGCTACCAACGGCACGCTGGTGGACGAAGCCATGGCGCACCGTATTCAGGATGCGGGCATTCAGCGCGTTGCGGTGAGCCTGGACGGGGCCGACCGTCAGACGCACGACAGCTTCCGGGGGCACGTGGGCGCCTTTGACGCCGCCATCTATGGCATCAAGTGTTTACAGGTGCTGGGAGTCTCCACGCAAATCAACACGACGGTTTCCCAGCACAACGCCCATCAACTGCCCGCCATTTTGCGGCTGGCGCAATCGCTCAAAGTGGACGCCTTCCACCTGTTCTTGCTGGTCCCGGTGGGTTGCGGGCTGACCATTGCCGAGGAGCAATCCATCCGCGGCGAGGAAGGCGAGCGCATCCTGAACTGGTTTTATGAACGTTCGCTCGATTCGGGGCTGGAAATGAAAGCCACGTGCGCGCCGCACTATTACCGCATCGCGCGCCAGAGGCGCGCTGAGGCGCGCCGCGCCGGACAGACCGTTCCGGAGCTGCCCACCCAGGGAATGAACGCCATGACGCGCGGTTGTCTGGCTGGTTCGGCGGTGTGTTTTATCAGTCACAAGGGTGAAGTACAGCCTTGCGGCTATTTGCCGCTTGTGGCAGGCGATCTTAAGAAGAGCTCCCTACGGGAGATCTGGGAGAAATCCGCGCTCTTTGCCGACCTGCGCGACCCGGAACGGCTCCAGGGCAAGTGCGCACCTTGTGAATTCAAGCAGGTCTGTCTGGGGTGCCGGGCCAGAGCTTATGGCATGACCGGCAACTATCTGGCCGAGGAGCCATTCTGTATCTATCAGCCCAGGGCTATGGCGGCAGGCCGCTTGGACCGGAAGACAGGATGAAGCCCCGGCGGCAGGCGCACGGAAATGGATTCGAGATTATCATGCCAGTAGAAACCAAATCGCAGGCCGCCCCCGCGGCGGCGGCGCGCGACAACCGCGACAAGATGTTGGAGCGGGCTATGTCGCGCCACCATTATTCGGGTGACGCGCTCATTGAAGTGCTGCATACGGCCCAGGAACTCTACGGCTTCCTGTCGCCCGAGCTGCTGAAGACCATTGCCCGCAAGCTCAAATTGCCGCCCAGCCGCGTGCTGGGGGTGGCGACCTTTTATCACTTCTTCTCTCTCAAGCCCAAGGGCGAGCACTCCATGATCGTCTGTCTGGGCACGGCCTGTTACGTGGCGGGAGCGCTCAATTTGCTGCACGTGCTTGAGCACCGCTGCGCCAAGGCCGGCTCCACCAGCCCGGACGGCAAAGTGAGCGTGGCCGGGGCGCGCTGCATCGGCGCCTGCGGCATCGCGCCCGCTGTGATTTATGATGGCCGCATCCTGGGCCGCGTCACTCCAGCACAATTGCACAAGGAATTGGATCGGATCGGTGTGAAATGACCGTCGAGGAACTGATTGAACAGCAGGAACAGGAGCAGGAGCGCCAGCGGGGACTGGAAAAGCGCATCGCCTGTTGCACCGCCGCCGGTTGCATCTCAGCCGGCGCCGAAGGCGTCAAGCGGGCGCTCACCGAAGCCGTCAAGGCGGCCGGCAAAGAAGGGAAAGTGGAAGTTTGCGGCACCGGCTGCCTGGGCTTGTGCAGCAAAGGGCCGCTGGTGCGCATCTCGTCGAGCGGCGAGATCTATGGAGAATTGACGCCGGAAGACGCGGCCGCTTTGGTCAACGGTGCGCCGCAGGACCAGGCCCCACTGGCCGCCAAGCGGCTGGACGAAAAGGCGGATTTCTTCACCAAACAGCAGCGGGTGGTGTTGGCCAACAGCGGCAAAGTGGACCCCGAGAGGATCGCGGACTACATCGCTGAAGGCGGCTACCAGGCGCTGGCGAAAGCTCTCACCGAGATGAGCCCCCAAGAAGTCATCGAGGAGGTGAAGGCCAGCGGGCTGCGCGGGCGAGGCGGCGCCGGCTACTCCACCGGTCTCAAGTGGGAACTGGTGGCCAAGCAACCGAGCGACATAAAGTATGTGGTATGCAACGCGGACGAGGGCGATCCGGGCGCGTTCATGGACCGCAGCGTGCTCGAAGGCGATCCGCACCGTGTGCTGGAGGGCATGGCCATTGCGGCCTACGCCGTGGGCGCGCAGCAAGGATACATCTACGTCCGTGGCGAGTACGGGCTGGCCATCCAGCGCCTGCAAACGGCCATCAAGCAGGCCGAGCGCGAACGCCTGCTGGGCAACCGCATCTTCGAGTCGGGGTTCCAGTTCCGCGTGGACTTGCGCATCGGCGCCGGAGCGTTCGTCTGCGGCGAGGAAACCGCCCTGCTGGCCTCCATCGAGGGCAAGCGCGGACAGCCACGGCAAAGGCCTCCCTATCCGCCCGAATCTGGGCTGTGGGGCCGCCCCACGCTGATTAACAACGTCGAGACTTTCGCCAACATCGCGCCCATCATTACCAACGGCAGCCGGTGGTTCGCTTCCATCGGAACCGCATCCAGCAAAGGCACGAAGGTGTTCGCGCTGGCCGGCAAGATACGCAACACCGGATTGATTGAAGTCCCCATGGGCACTCCGCTGCGCACGATCTTGTTCGACATTGGAGGCGGCGTTCCTGAGGGGCGCCAGTTTAAGGCGGCGCAGACCGGCGGGCCCTCGGGCGGCTGCATTCCGGCCGGGCACCTGGACACGCCGGTGGATTACGAATCGCTGGCCAAGATTGGCTCCATCATGGGTTCGGGTGGATTGATCGTGATGGACGATTCCAGTTGCATGGTGGACGTCGCGCGCTTCTTTATGGAATTCTGCATGGACGAAAGCTGCGGCAAGTGCATCCCTTGCCGCGCCGGCACGGTGCAGGTGCACGACATTCTGGTGCGCATGACGCGTGGCGAGGCCACCGAAGCGGATTTGGAACTGCTCGAGGAATTGTGCGAATTGATGCGGGAAGCCAGTTTGTGCGGGCTGGGGCAAACCGCTCCCAACCCCGTGTTGAGCACGCTGAAGTACTTCCGCGATGAATACGCGGCGCACATTCAAGATCGCCGCTGCCCGGCGGGGCAGTGTGAGGCGCTGCGTGCGCCGGCCAAGGAGGGCGGCCAATGAGCGTTAAGAGTCTTGAAATCGATGGTAAGGCGGTGACCGGCCTGCCGGACCAGACCATCTTCAACGTGGCCTGGGAGAACGGAATCCACATCCCGCGGTTGTGCCACGTGGGTGGGGTCAGCGATGTGGGCGCCTGCCGCCTGTGCATGGTGGAAGTTGAAGGCCGCCGCAAGCTCCAGGCCGCCTGCATGACGAGGGTCGAAGAAGGCATGGTGGTCCGGACCGACAGCGAACGGCTGCGCCGCTACCGCCGGCTCATCATCGAGCTGCTGTTTGCCGAGCGCAACCACGTTTGCGCGGTGTGCGTCATGAACGGGGCCTGCGAGTTGCAGGACCTGGCCGCGGAACTAGGCGTCGACCATGTGCGGCTGCGCTATCAGTTCCCGGCGCTCAAGGTGGATACCAGCCACGAGCGTTTCGGAATGGACCACAACCGCTGCATACTCTGCACGCGCTGCGTGCGGGTTTGCGACGAAGTAGAGGGTGCGCATACCTGGGATGTCGCCGGCCGCGGCGCCAACAGCCGCGTGATTGCGGATCTGGACGAGCCCTGGGGGGAAAGCGAAAGCTGCACCGGCTGCGGTAAATGCGTGCAGGTCTGCCCCACCGGCGCGTTGTTCGCCAAGGGCAAGTCGGTGGCGGAGATGCGGAAGGACCGCGGATTTTTGAAATACATCGTCACCGCCAGGGAGAAACATCAATGGGTGAGGTGAACCAGAAGACCCGGCTGGCCACCGTCTGGCTGGGCGGTTGTTCGGGATGCCACATGTCGTTTTTGGACATGGACGAACGGCTGCTCGATCTGGCCGGTCAGATCGAATTGTGCGCGTCGCCAATCACTGACCTGAAGGACTTTCCGGAAGTGGATATCACCCTGGTGGAGGGCGCCGTGGCCAACCAGGAGCACCTCGAGCACATCCAGACCGTCCGGGCGCGAACCCGGATTCTGGTGTCGTTCGGGGATTGCGCGGTGACGGGTAATGTCACCGCCATGCGCAACGCCTTCCAGGTTGATGACGTATTGGACCGCGCCTACCGCGAAAACGCATCGGTGGTGATGGGGATCCCTGAAGGAAACGCGGTGGTGCCTAAGTTGCTCGGCCGGGTGAGGCCGGTTCACGAGGTGGTCAAGGTGGACTACTTTCTGCAAGGCTGTCCGCCGTCGGCAGACGAAATACACCAATTGCTGGTGGATCTGCTGAAGGGGCGCGAGCCGGCGCTGAACGAGCGGAGGTTTGGATAGCCATGGGCGCACGCATTCTGATCAACCCCGTGACGCGAATCGAGGGCCACGCCAAGATTTCGATCTATCTCAACGACGCGGGCGAGGTGGAGAGCGCGCAGTTCCACGTGGTGGAGTTCCGCGGCTTTGAGAAGATCTGCGAAGGCCGGCCGTTCCACGAGATGCCCGGCCTGATGGCGCGCACCTGCGGCATTTGTCCGGTCAGCCACGTGCTAGCCAGCTCCAAGGCGGGCGACGCTCTGTTGGGGGTGCAGATTCCGCCGGCGGCGGTCAAGCAAAGGCGGTTGATCAACTACGGCCAAATTCTGCAATCGCACGCCTTGAGTTTCTTCTACTTGTCGGCGCCGGATTTGCTGCTGGGTTTTGATTCCGATCCCCGGCGGCGCCACGTGCTGGGATTGGCTGAGAGCGATTCCGAACTGGCGCGGCGCGGTGTGCGGTTGCGGCAATTCGGCCAGCGGATCATCGAACTATTGGGCGGCAAGCGCATTCACCCCAGTTGGGGCACGCCGGGCGGGGTGTTGCACTCGATCGGCGCAGCCGGGCGCGACGAGATTGCCGCCTGGACTGCCGAGGCCCTTTCCAGTGTGCAAATGGCCCTGGGGCGGATGAAAGCGCTGGTGGACGAGTTTCCCGAGGAGATCGAACACATTGGAAATTTCCCCTCGCTGCATCTAGGCACGGTGAGCGAGACCGGGGGGCTGGAATACTACGACGGGGTGATCCGGATTGTGGACGCCGAAGGCAACGTGGTGGCCGACGGGCTGGATCCGCAGCGCTACCACACCTATTTGGGCGAAGCCAGTGAGGAGTGGAGCTACTGCAAATTTCCGTATTACAAGCCGCTGGGATCTCCGGGAGGCTGTTACCGCGTGGGACCGCTGGCGCGGCTGAACGTGGCCACCCACGCCGGCACGCCGCTGGCTGACCGCGAATTGCGCGAGTTCAAGCAGCGTTATGGACCTACGGTGAACCAGTCGTTCCACTACCATCTGGCGCGCCTGATCGAAATGTTGCACTGCGTGGAGCGCATCGAGGAGATGGTGCAGGATCCGGACCTGCTCGGCAAGCACACGCGCGCCCGCGCCGGACAAAACCGCAATGAAGGCATCGGCAGCGCGGAAGCGCCGCGCGGCACGCTGTTCCATCACTATTGGGTGGACGACAGCGGGCTGATGAGGCGCGCCAACCTGCTGATCGCCACCGGGCAGAACAATCTCGCCATGAACAAGACCGTGGAGCAGGCTGCGCGGCATTTTGTAAATCCACTGCACCTCAGCGAAGGTATGCTCAACCGGGTGGAAGCCGGCATCCGCTGCTACGATCCGTGCTTGAGCTGCTCGACGCACGCTCTGGGCAAGATGCCTCTGGCGGTGGAGGTGCGCGGCCGCGGCGGCGAATTGCTAGGCCGGTGTGTGCGCTAGGGCTATGATGCGGGTCTTGCTGGTGGGGGTGGGCAACCCCTTGCGGCGCGACGATGGCATCGCCCACCGCGTTCTTGAAATTCTGGACTTGGGGGCGGGTTCCGCCGTGCGAAAATCCGAGGTTCATCAACTTACGCCCGAGTTGGCCGAAGAGTTCTCGCGTCATGATGCGGTGATCGTAGTTGACGCCGACGTGGAACCCGGCGAGGCCTTTCTGGAGGAAGTGGCCGGAGGCGGGTGCGCTTCCGCGCTCGGTCACCAACTCGGCGCGGCGGATGTGGCCGCGCTGGCGCGGGCGCTCTACGGTTGGACCGGCGCCTGTATGGTGTGCCATGTTCCAGGGGCGGATTTTGGCGAGGGCGGCGGCTTCAGCGACGAGGCCGAAGGGAACGCTTGGCGGGCCGCGCATCTGATCGAGCGATGGCTTGAAGGTTCCGCACTATGAGCCAATCCGCAGCCGCGCTGCTGGCTGAATTTCCGATACTCACCCTGTTTGTGGGCATCGGACTGGGTTACCTGCTCGGCGAAATCAGCTTTTTCGGGTTCCGCCTGGGAGTCGCCGGGGTTCTGTTTGTGGGTTTGGCCGTGGGCTCGCTCAGCCCCTCCGTGGCGCTGCCGGAGGTGGTGCCCAGCCTGGGGCTGATTATATTCGTGTACGCCGTGGGTATTCACTCCGGCAAAGCGTTTTTCGACTCGTTCCGCAAGCAGGGCTACCGGGACAGCCTGTTTGCCGCCGGCGTGCTTGCCTTCGGCGCTTTGCTCACCTTGGGCGTGGCGCGGCTCTCGCATCTGCCGGCTGCGCGTGCCGCCGGCCTGTTTTGCGGCGCTCTCACCAATACTCCCGCGCTGGCGGCTACGCGCGAGCGGGTGCAGGAACGCGCCGCGGCGGTGGGTTCCAGCGAGCAAGCGCGCCGCATGGCGGAGGAGCCTGTGGTGGCCTACAGCATCGCCTACCCGGTGGGCGTGGTCGGCGTATTGCTCTGCTTCCAGTTCTTGCGCCGTATCTGGCGAGTGAAATTCGAGCCGCGCGAGGAGGCGGCGGAAATTCTGGTGCGCGACTTTGTGGTTCGCAACCCGGGCGTTACCGGGCGCACCATCGGCGAGGTGTTGGGCCTGCACAAGGAGCTGGGCTTTGTAATCAGCCGCATCCAAAAACGCGGCGTAACCGATATCGCACGCTCGGATACGGTGCTGGAAGCCGGAGACATTGTGGCCGTGGTGGGCGACGAGGTTGCGCTGGAGCGCGCGCGCCAGATTTTCGGCGAGTCCAGCGACGCGCAGATTGAGTTGGACCGTAGCCAGTTGGATTTCCGCAGGGTCTTTGTTTCAAGCAAGCAGGCGGTGGGCAAGCGCATCCGCGACCTGGATTTGCAGAACCGCCTGGGGGCCACCATCACGCGGCTGCGCCGCGGAGATGTGGACATCGTGCCTGCGCCCGATACCCGTTTGGAAGCCGGCGACCATCTGCGCGTGCTCACGCGGCCAGTGAATTTTCCGGCTGTGCGGCACTTCTTCGGCGATTCCATCCGCGGAACCGTGGAGACCGATTTTGGTTCCGTGGCCATCGGCATGGTGCTGGGCGTATTGCTGGGGATGATGCCTGTTCCGCTGCCGGGCGGCAGCGTGGTCCGTCTGGGGCTGGCCGGCGGGCCGCTGCTGGTGGCGCTGGTGTGGGGCAAGATTGAGCAGAGCGGGCGGATTAGCTGGGGGCTTCCCGTCCGCGCCAAGCTCACGTTGCGCCAGATCGGGCTGCTGCTGTTTTTGGCCGGGGCCGGCACTCGCGCCGGTTTTGCTTTCGCGGGAACGCTGCGCGACAACGGCGCCGCTATGCTGGCGGGAGGCGCCGCCATCACCATGGGCGTCACGCTGGCCACTATGATCGCCGGCTATAAGGTGTTGAAGATTCCTTTTGACGCGCTGCTGGGACTGATGAGCGGCGTACAGACTCAGCCGGCTTGTCTAGCCTATGCCAGCTCTATGGCTTCGCCCTCGGAAGCGCCCAACGTGGCGTACGCGGCGGTGTATCCGGCGGCCATGATCGCCAAGATCGTGCTGGCGCAGTTGCTGGTGGCGTGGTTGGGAGGGTGAGGCCTGAGGCCTAGAAAGTGACGCCGAAGCCCGCCGAGACGGTGCTGTTTTTCATGATGCCCCCGCTCAGTTTCTGGATGTCCTCATATTTTAGATCGTAGGGCGTGCCCACGAAGTGCTGGCGGAGATCCAGCCGGAATTGAGCGTGGGGAAACAGCCGGATTTTGATACCGCCGCCCAGGTTCGCCCCGTAGTTGCGCGAGCTGCCGTGTATCCACTCGTCCAGCTTGGGCTCTCCATAGTCTTGCGCCGTGAAGCCCACAGTGATGTACGGGCGGATGCGCTCTCCGTTCGGCATCATGTACATCAGGAAGTTATAGGTGAACTGCGTCACCGGCACCTTGAGCTGGTGGTAGGTGACAATTTCGTTGTCGTCTTCGTCGGTGGTGCGGGTAGTGATGTTTATCTTGGAGCGGTTGTAGGAGTAGCCGATCTCATGGCCGTAGTAGCCTTTCGTGTTCAACGTCAGCTTGATCTGCGCGCCTTCCAGGCTGTTGGTCTCAAAATAGGTATCTCTGTCTTTGCCGCCGGAGGTGGCCACCGAGCCGAGGTCTTTGTTGTCCAAGCCCAGGAGAAAGGCGCCCACCAAGATCTCGTACTTCTGCGCACGCATATGGGCGCACACCAGCAAGAAAGCAAGCCACAGGACGGAGGAAATCTTCATGTTATTGGTTCTCGCCGTAAGTTCCCATTATCGCTGAAGAGGATAGATTCCGCTGAACTCCTTGTGACGGCTCAGCGCACCGCGGGGTTCCCCTATTCTACGACGCGCGCGACGGCTTCGACGGCAAAAGACGCATCCAGCGACGGCAGCCCTTCAAAGGGCGCCATAGTGGCGGCCGGCGGCGCCGCCTTGTTCAGGAAATCGAAGCGGACTTTGCGGATGAGTTCCGCGGTGGAGGGCGTGAGCGGATAGTAGCTGGTCCAGACTGCTTCGCGCAGCGAGGAGCCGACTCCGTTGAGCGCCTTTTCCAAACGCTGGAAAGCCAGCCGGGCGTCTTCTTCGCGATATCCGAAGGCCATCTGGCTGCCAGTGAAAGCGAGCTTTCCTGGACCAGCCAGGACCGCTTGCGAATAATGAGCCGAAGCGGCGAGTCCCTCCGGGTTCAGCAGTTGCGGGTTGGAAGCGGGGGCGGCCGCCAAGCGCGCCGTGGCTTCGCAGTCGGCCAGCGAGGTGCGCGGTTCGCGGTGCAGGAGCGCGAAAAGCGCTGGGGTGGTGGGGAACTCGCGGGCCACCGCCACCCGGACGGCGTCGGCGTCTTCGAGTGAGGTCAGAAAACAGGCGACGCGCCGCACATCGCGCTTGCCGGCTCCAGCCGCTTCGAGCACCCGGTTCAGTTGCGCCAGAGACTTCTCAACCAGTGGCTGCATATGCAGGGTAGGGGTTTCCGCCACAACCTGCTGTCCCGCCAGGAAGGCCACGCCGCCGGGATTCACCGTCTTGCGGTCCGCCGACACGGCTTCCAAAGCTAGTTGCGCTCCCTCTAAAGGCAGACCGCCCACCTGGATCACGCTCAAAGCGGGCAAAGGTTTGTGGCGGTCCTCGAAGTTCTCGCTCACGATTTGCTGCACACGGCGCATATCGCCCGTGCCGGCTACCAGGGCGCGCAACTTGATGAGCGTTGCGCCGCCCGTCTGGCGGTCCAAGGCCCGCAAGGCGTCCCGCACCTGCTGGGAAAGCAGGCCGCGGCTGGACAAAGGCGCAACGTGGAACACCAGCCGGGTGGAGTCGGCCACGGTGGCCGGGGGCAATTCGCGGGGCAACTGCAAGACCTGGGTGGGCGGCTCCTCTTCTTTTTTCTTCCGTCGCTTCTGAGCCCCCAGGGCGCCCTCAACCAATACGGAGGTGACCAACACGGCGGCGAGGATTGGCCGGAGCATCATTAAGCAAACGATTGTAGCAACAAAGCCGGCCTGTTGCTCCAGGCGATCCAATATGGTATTTTGACGGCAGGCCAAATTATGCTGCCGCCGTTTCAGGTTGATCCTGCTTCGGACCTGCCGATATACAGGCAACTCTATGAGCACATTAAGGAAAGTGTTCGTTCGGGGGGCGTTGTGGCGGGGGAGCGACTGCCAGCGACCCGCGAATTGGCTGGGTTACTTGGCCTGAATCGTGCCACTGTTTCGGCGGCTTACGAACTGCTGGAAAGCGAAGGATTGATACACGGGCATGTGGGGCGGGGAAGCTTCGTGGCTGCCAGCGCCTCCGAAGCCGGGGCGCGGCTGGACTGGACGCGCCTGACTGGAGAGTTCGATGAGCTGGCGGGACTGGGGGCTGTGCGCAGCGCCGAGCAGCGCATCAGTTTCGCGACCTCACGTCCGGCGGAGGAACTCTTCCCAGTAGAGGAATTCAGGCAGTGTTGCCAGGAGGCTCTGAGTTCGCGGGAAGCGGCGACCATTCTCCAGTTGGGTTCGCCGGGCGGTTATCCGCCTCTGCGGCAGTATCTGGTAGAACAATCGCGCCGGGAAGGCGTGCTAGGCGCCGAAGACGAAGTGATGGTGACCAGCGGTTGCCAGCAGGGACTGGACCTGGCGGCCCGGGTGCTGGTGGGCGCGGGCGATGCAGTGGCGGTGGAGGATCCGGTATATCCGGGTCTTAAAAATACATTTTTGGCGCGCCGTGCCCGGCTGGTGGGCATTCCGATCGGAGCGCGAGGTATGGAAATTGAGGACCTTGAGCGTGCGCTGGCGCGGGACAATGTACGGCTGGTGGTGGTGACGCCGGATTTTCAGAATCCCACCGGCGAGTCCATGCCGGCCGCCTCACGGCAGGCGCTGTTGCGAGCGGCGCGCAAGGTACGGGCGGCGGTGATTGAGAACGACATTTACGGCGAGTTGCGCTATGAGGGGGAACGCGGCCCTAGCCTGAAGCAGTTGGACGACTACGGATGTGTCGCGCTGCTCCGGAGCTTTTCCAAGATCGCTTTTCCAGGGTTGCGCGTGGGCTGGGTGGTGGCGCCGCGGGCGCTAGTGGCGCGGATGATGGCGGCCAAGCAGTGGACCGATTTGCACACCGACCAGTTATCCCAGGCCGCCTTACATCGCTTTGCCGAATCCGGGCGCCTGGAAGCGCACCGGCAGCGGATCGTAGGGGCAGGGCGCGAACGATTGGCGGCGGTCATTTCCGCTTGCGAGAAATATCTGCCGGCCGGCACACGTTTCACGCGGCCGCAAGGAGGGATGAGCATCTGGGTGCGTCTGCCCGAACCTCTGGACGCGGCCGAGCTGGCCGCGCGGGCCGAGCGCGAGGGTGTTTCCTACCTGCCGGGACGCTATTTCGAGGTGTCGCGGCGCGATCCGGGAGCGCTGCGGTTGAGTTTTGCCGGGCTTTGTCCGGCCGAGATTACCCAGGGCATCGCCATCCTGGGCAGGATTTTCAGCAAGGAACTGGAGCGGGTGCGCGGCCGCCAGCGGCTGGAACCCGCTACCGCCATGGTTTAGATTCCGCTCCGGCCGCCGCGAGGCTGCCGGAGTCCGATGAGGAGAAACAACATGTTATTGATGGACGAAGATTTCCGGGTCAAGGTGGGCCTGGCCGAAATGCTGAAGGGCGGCGTCATCATGGACGTAACCAATGCCGAACAGGCCCTGATCGCCGAGAAGGCGGGGGCGGCGGCCGTCATGGCGCTGGAGCGTGTACCCGCCGATATCCGCAAGGAAGGCGGGGTCGCCAGGATGGCGCCCATCCGCAAGATCCGCGAGATCATGGAGGCGGTAAGCATCCCGGTGATGGCCAAGGCGCGCATTGGCCACTTCATGGAAGCTCGCGTGCTGGAAGCCTTGAAGGTCGACTACATTGACGAGAGCGAAGTGCTCACGCCCGCCGATGAGGAGCACCACATCGACAAGCGCCAGTTCAAAGTGCCTTTTGTTTGCGGAGCACGCAATTTGGGCGAAGCCCTGCGGCGCATCGCGGAAGGCGCGGCCATGATCCGCACCAAGGGCGAGGCGGGTTCCGGCAACATCGTAGAGGCCGTTCGGCACATGCGGACCATCCAGAAGGAGATGAAGCAGCTCACCGTATTGGGCAAGGAAGAGCTGGTCGCCGAAGCCAAGAAGCTGCAAGCGCCGCTCGAACTGGTCGAGTACGTGGCCCAGCACGGCAAACTGCCGGTGCCGAATTTTTCGGCCGGCGGCGTGGCCACGCCGTCCGACGCTGCTCTGGTCATGGCGCTGGGGGCGGAGAGCGTCTTCGTAGGTTCCGGAATTTTCAAGTCTGAAGATCCTGAAAATCGGGCCCGGGCGATCGTTAAGGCGGTCACCTACTGGAACGATCCGGCCAAGCTGCTGGAGGCCAGCGAGGAACTCGGCATGGGTATGCCGGGATTGGACATTGCCAAGATTCCCGAAGGGGATCTGTTGCAAACGCGAGGCTGGTAGCGGTGAAGCGCGCCGGAGTACTGGCGCTGCAAGGCGATTTTGAGGCGCACCGCAAAGCGCTGGAATTCGCCGGCGGCGTAAGAGTCGTAGAGGTGCGGACCGCGGAACAACTGGCGGGCATCGACGGCCTGGTGATCCCGGGCGGCGAAAGCACCACCATGTTGAAGCTGCTGGACCTGGAAAGACTGTTCGACCCGCTCAGAGAGTTTGGGCTGCGAAAACCGATCTTCGGCACCTGCGCGGGCGCCATCCTGCTCGCCACTCAGGTGACCAATCCAGCCCAGCCGTCGCTGGGATTGATGGACATATGGGTTGAGCGGAACGGCTACGGCCGGCAGGTGGACAGCCGTGTCACAACGATCCGCCCGGAGCCGGAGTTTCTGGCGCGGGCCGGGGACGGGCTCCTGGAGGCGGTTTTCATTCGCGCTCCCATCATCCGCGCCGTGGGTGAGCAGGTGAAGGTGCTGGCGCGTTACCAGCATGCCCCCGTGCTGGTGGAGCAAGGCCGGCACATGGCCGCCACTTTCCATCCCGAACTGACCGCGGATGCTCGCATTCACCGGTGGTTCCTGGCTAAACTTTAGAGGTGCGGAAAGAGCGGGTTCTTTTTGTTTGCATCGGCAACGCGTGCCGCAGCCAGATGGCCGAG
>CAYSBM010000024.1:0-6157 GCA_964429095.1 uncultured Solibacteraceae bacterium
CACTGGCACGCGCCTACCATGCAACTGGCCGGCCCCATGAGCCGCTGCTATACGACCGATATCGGCCGGCCCATTTGGCTCCAGAAAGCCCTGGGCGGGCGGCTGACGTTCGCCACACTCGAAGAATTGAGACAGGGTCTGGTACCCGGCCCGGCGGAAACGGCGGGGCTGGCGTCTCACTGCCCCGAGTCTGTGGCGTCCTGGTTTCTGGAGTCGCCTGGCCCGCGCGAGCACCGCGAGTTGTTCTACTACGCGCGCCCCAGTTCGGCCGCCGTCCATGGCGTGACCTGGCTGGAGCCCGCTTTCACCCTGGGCTCGGTAAACCGCAGCGATTTCTGGATCCAGCGCCGGCCGCTGCTGGCCTATTGGGGCGGCGCCAGCCGTCCGGCTCGCTACCTGGCGCTGCGCTTTCTCAAGGACAACTACGATTTTGTGTCCGCGCTCTATTACGGCGTCCAGTCGAAAGACTGTATTTTGGGATTCATCAACTTCCGGTCCCCTGGGGGCGACAAACACTCGGCCATTGGACCCATTCCGAACGCCGAATTCCCTGCAGCGCGGCTGCGGGTGCGCTTTGACCTCCAAGGCGCCGCCCAGGACGCCGCCATCCTGGCGGCGGGCCGGCCGGTCCGCGAACTGCCTGCCGAGCTCCCCGTCGCGACGCCCATCGCCATAGATCTGGGGCCGGCACGGCTCTGGCTGGCGGTTCGCCTGGCGGACTTCGGCGGAGAACAGTGCCGCCTGAGCTGGGCGCGTGAGGAGGGCCTGTTAACCATCTCGGTGGATCTGTGGCGCCGAAACAAACCCGAACTCGTCCGGTGGCGCGATATCCGCCGCGCTTACGCCGTCTTCACGCTGTCGATGGAATCAGGCCCTGAAAAGCTGGAATCCTTCGACCGCCGGCTCAGCGGCACGAGGTTCAACCACAACCCGGGCGATCCTTCCTCCTTCTGCTGGCGCTCGCCCCGGGCGGATCTGGTTCTTACCGGCAACTGCCGCGTGGCGAGCGCCGAGCAACAGGATCAGGCATTCAGCGAACGTCTGAACGGGCGCGCCGTGCCGCTGGTCCGATTGAGCAAGGCCCGTCTCGCACCGCGCTGAAAGCCGCCGTCATTTGATGCTGGAAGCGCGCTGGATAAGCTCCAGGGCATGCTGCATGTAGATTTCGCCGGTCATTTCCCCCAACGACACGCGCGAGATGTATCTGTAAGCCGGGAAACTGTTGAAGTCGACTTTTGTCAGGATGTAACCGAAGGCGTCGTTTGTGAGCCCGAACAGGAAATTATGTTCGCCTCGCATATGGCGCTTTAGATAGAAACCGATATTCGGCAACGCTTCGCCCGGTATGGTGAGGATCTGCGCGTTGCCCAGGTTCACCAGGTTCACGCACGTCACAATGGTCCGGCCCGGTCCGTGAGGATAGTGGAGCGGCGAATGCTCCACCACCTGCCACATCTCAGGGCTTTCCACGGGAAAGCGGACTTCCATGGCATAGTTCCGGACCACGGGGCGGGACTGCCAGGGAGCGGTGGCAATGATGCGTAAAGCCTCCCGGGCCAGCAAACCGCCGATCCTTTCGCACTCGGCCCAAGTGCGGCTATCCCGCCAATAGGCCCGCAAGGCGTCCCGGGGCGGCTCGTCCAGGTTGCGGTTATCAGCCGTCACCATCCCGCCCTGGGCGCTATTCACGAACATAGCCACGCCGCCAGATGCGGCTTCCAGGTGTTCGTAAAGCGGCCCCACCAGATCAGGGCTGAGAATGCCCTGCCCGCTTCCCAGCACTTCGGGGTGAATAGCGTAATTCACCAGGGTGGCGATAGGCCGCCCGTCCAAGCCGCGCACTTGCAGAACTCCGGCGCGGCGGTCGTAGAGGTCCGGAGCATAATAGTTGTAAGCGATCTTGCCCTTAGCTTCACCGGAAGCCACCCTTAGTTCGGCCGGCCGCAAGCGGTCCAGGGCCTCATTGATTGCTGCGGCCACCTGCCTGGAAACGAAATCCATGTAGTCGAGCGATCCGGTATGGCCGCCCCGCCCATCCGGATACGCGTAGCAATCCGGCGCGCTGTGCGTGTGCGTAGCGGCGATCAGGATGTTCTGAGGCGCCAGACGCGGCGCCAGGGCCCTGGCGCGGTTTCCCAGCACGGAAGGGAACCCGAGCAGATCTACGCTCGCCACGGCTATGGTTTCCCCGCCGGCGCGAACCACCAGAGCGCGGGCCGTCAACTCGCCTTTCTTGGAGGTTGCCGGAGAAGGCGCTCCCATGCCGCCGCTGATGGGCAAGAGAGGATCCGGCGTAATGATGCGCACAGCGGCGCCCGCCTCCAGCCCCGGCCTATCCTGAGCCCAGACAGTCGCATCACCTCCAGCGCCCCACAGCAAGGCGAGGCACAAAGACACCCTCCGGCCCCATAGCGGCATCGCAGCGTCACCTCGAACCTAAATTTGCACCTTCTATAGTCTAGAACCGCCCAAGACGCTGCCGCCAACCATGCTAGATTGTCTTACGAGTCTTGAATGCCATGCGAAGCTGGATCCTTGTCGCCCTTGCGCCCGTGCTCGCCTGTGCGCAGCCGGTGCTCACCTTAAAGGAAGCCGTGGCGCGGGCTTTGGCCGCGCATCCGGCGTTGCGCGAGAGCGCCGAAAAGGTCAGCGCGGCCGAAGGTTTGCGGAGGCAGGCCGGACTGCGTCCGAACCCGCGCTTCACTTTTCAGGCGGAGAATTTGGGCGCCAACCCCGGTCCGGGTTTTGACTACGCCCGCGACGCAGACACTTTTGCCTACCTCACCCAGCCCATCGAAACCGGTGGCAAGCGGCAGCGGCGCATGGACGCCGCCGGCTCGGCCACCCGGCGTGCGGAACTGGAAAGGGAACTGCTGAGGCGGCAAGTGGCCGCGCGCGTCAAGCTGGCTTACTGGGCGGCGGAATGCGCCGGCAGGGCCCGCCGCGTGCTCGATCAAACTGTGCGGACATTTGCGCAGATCGTCCAATACCACGAGGCTCGTGTCAAAGAGGGCGCCATGGCGGAAGCGGACCTCTTGCGGGTGCGCTTGGAGAGCGAGCGCATCGCACTGGCCGCCAATACAGCCACGCTGGAAGCCGAGCGCGCCCGCATCCAACTGTTCCGCGAGATGGGCGCCGCCGAATTCCCCGAGGTGCAGTTTGAGGATGGTTCCAGCGAGCCCGAAAGCGCATTGCCGGAGGGAGACGCCGCCGAGGCGCTGGAAGCCCGCGTCGAGATGAAACTCGCCCGTCAAGCGGTTGAATACGCCCGCGCCAGGCTCGAACTGGAACGCGCCGCGGCGCAGCCGGATGTGGAGGCGGTGGCCGGTTATAAACGTACCGGCGGATTCAACACCCTGATGGGAGGCGTGCAACTGAGCCTGCCCGTCGCCAACCGCAATCAGGGCAACATTGCAGCCGCTATGGCGGAACTGCGCGCCGCCGAGGCGGCTGAGGCGGCCACCGCAACCCTGATCCGGGCCGAAGTCCGCGCCGCCAAGATGGAGTACGAATTACGCAGCCGGCAAATCCACACGTCGCTCAGCCCGCTGATGGAACACGCCGTGGAGGCCTCACGCATCGCGCAGGCCGCCTACCGCGAAGGAGGGACAGACCTGTTGCGCTTGCTGGACGCCGAGCGCGCCCGCTTGGAAGCGCAGTTGTTGTATTGCCGCTCGCTGGCCGAGTACCGCCAGAGCATGGTAAATCTGGAAACCGCCTTGGGAGTTGCGCCATGATTCGATTCTTACTGGTGATTCTGCCTCTACTTACGCTGAGCTGCGCGCGCCGCCAGCCGCCGGAAGCCGGCGCAACTTCCGCCGGGGCCGCCCCTGTGACGGTCGAGGAAGTGGTGCTCGAGGAGAGCGCGCTCCAGCAAGCCGGGATCACGGTCGAGAAGGTTACAGTGCGTTCCCGTGCCGAGGCCGTCCAAGCCTCCGGACGCATCACAGTCAACGAAGAACGCACCTGGCGCGTCGGTGCGGTCACCAATGGCCGCGTGGTAATGGTTTTGGCCAACGCCGGCGACCATGTGCAGCCCGGCCAGGTGCTCGCCCGCCTGCATAGCCACGAAGTGCATGAAGGGCGGGCCGAGTATCAAAAAGCGGTGGCCGAGCTGGCGCGTTTGAAATCCGTGGTGAGCTACGCCCAGCGCGCCCGCGACCGGGCCCGGCGGTTGCTGGAATTGAAGGCCGCATCGGTGGAACAGGTCGAACACGCCGAAGGCGAGTTGCGTAACGCCCTGGCGGCGATGAAGAACGCCGAAGTCGAAGTCAACCGCACGCGGGCGCACTTGGTTGAGTTCCTTGACGTGCCCCTGGAAGGAACGGGAGGCAACAACGAGGAACGTGATCTCATTCCGATCCGGTCCCCAGCCGAAGGCACCCTGCTCGCGCGCAACGTCACCCCCGGCACGGTCGTGCAACCCTCCAACGAGTTGTTTGTCATTACCGATCTCGCCACATTGTGGATGATTGCGCAGGTCAACGAAGAGTATTTGGGCAAGCTGCGCAAAGGCCAGGCCGCGCGCGTCGAAGTGCAAGCCTTCCCCGGCCACGCCTTCCAAGGGCGTATCACCAAACTGGGCGAGGAACTCGACCCGGCGACCCGTACCTTGCGCGTGCGTATTGAACTACCCAACCGCGCCGGGCGGCTGAAACCTGAGATGTACGCCACCGCCACCATTGAGCTCGGCGGTTCGGTTCCGGCGTTGTATGTTCCGCAGGAAGCCATTCAGGAAATTGCTGGCCGGCCGACGGTGTTCGTGCGCACCTCGCCGGGCCACTTTCAGGCTCGCGCGGTGCGCACAGCGCGTCCACTGGATGGCTACATTGAAGCGCTTGGGGGAATCCGGCCGGGAGAAGAAATTGCGACGCGCGGCAGCTTTGTGCTCAAGAGCCAGCTCTTGAAGGGCACGCTCGGAGAATAGGCCGCCATGCTCACGCGATTCATCGACTTCCATCTCCGCCACCGGCTGTTCGTGCTGGTGGGGCTCACCGGTCTGATCGCCGTGGGCGTCGCGGTCATGTTGCGCATCCCCATTGACGCTTTTCCGGACCTCACCAACAACCAGGTGGTGGTGATCACCGAATGCCCCGCCATGCCGCCATCCGAAGTGGAGCAACTGGTGACCTTCCCGATTGAGACCGCGCTCATGGGAATCCCCCGCGCGCAGGGCATCCGCTCCATCTCGAAATTGGGCCTGTCGATGGTCACCTTAATGCTGGATGATTCGGTCAACACTTATTTCGCGCGCCAATTGGTAAACGAGCGCTTGCAGGAGGTGCGCGCCCGGCTGCCCGAGGGGCTCGAGCCGACACTCGGCCCCGTAGCTACGGCTTTCGGTGAAGTTTACCAATACACGCTGGAAGGCGGCGGGCTTTCGGCCATGGATTTGAAGACGCTGCACGAGTGGCAGGTCAAACTGGCGCTGCGTACAGTGCCGGGGGTCAACGAAGTGAACACCTGGGGGGGCCAGAGCCGCCAGTATCAGATAGAGGTCGACCCCGTGCGGCTTCAGCGCTACGGCCTGACCTTACGCGACGTCTTCGAAAGGGTGCGCGAGAACAATGCCAACTTTGGTGGCGGCTACATTGAGCACGCTGCCGAACAGTACACGGTGCTGGGTCTGGGCCGGACCACGGATGTCGAGGATTTGGAAAAAATCGTCTTGCTGGCCAGGGCTGGCACGCCGGTATTGCTTTCCGACGTGGCGCGCGTCACGGTGGCGCCCATGCCCCGCCAAGGCGCGGTGTTGCGCGACGGCAAGGGTGAGACGGTCTCCGGCATGGCCATTATGCTCAAGGGCGAAAACGGGCGGCAAGTGATCAACCGTGTCAAACAGCGTCTGGCCAGCCTGCGCTTGCCGCCGGGTGTGAGGATCGTTCCCTTCTATGATCAGTCCACGGTCATCGACAACACCATCGCCACCGTCAAACGGAACCTTTTCGAGGCTGGCGCTCTGGTGATGCTGGTACTGCTCTTGTTTCTCGGCAACCTCCGGGCGGCGCTGATTGTGGCCGCGGTGATTCCGCTCTCCATGCTCGTGGGTTTTATCGGCATGCAGGCTTTCGGCATTTCCGCCAATCTAATGAGCCTGGGGGCCATCGATTTCGGCATGATTGTAGCCGGCGCCGAGGTGATGATGGAGAAGTCCATC
>CAYSBM010000024.1:6173-11336 GCA_964429095.1 uncultured Solibacteraceae bacterium
GGCCGGGGCTATCATCAGCGCCGTCTACTTGCCGATCGGCGTCCTGGACGGGCTCGAAGGCAGGATGTTCCGCCCCATGGCCGTGACGGTCTGTTCGGCGCTGATCGGCGCCCTTGTTTTCGCCCTCACGGTGGTGCCGACGGCGGCCAGCCTGGTCCTGCGCAAAGGCGTCAAAGAGCATAAGGAGGCCTGGTTCGAGCATGTGCGCACCGCCTATGTTGCCGTGCTCCGCATTCTGCTCCGGTACCGGATGGCGACCATCGGCGTGTCAGTTCTGGTGCTGGCGGTTTCGCTGGCCTCGCTCGCCTGGATCGGAACCGAGTTCATGCCCCGGCTCGAAGAGGGCTCCATCCTGGTGCAAACCAAGAAGCTGCCCGGCATCTCCCTGACCGAATCGATTGAGCTAAGCAATCGCGTGGAGCGTGTGATCATGGGCTTTCCAGAGGTCGCCGGGGTAGTCACCAAGCTGGGGCGCCCGGACGTGGCCACCGAAGCCATGGGCATTTACGAAGGCGACGTGTACGTGCTGTTGAAACCCCGGCCGCAGTGGAAAGCGCGGTCTAAGGAAGAACTGATCGGCAAAATGGCCGCGGCTCTCGAGCAGGTGCCGGGCGTGAACTACAATTTCACCCAGCCCATGGCCATGCGCCTGGACGAAACCGTTAGCGGCATTAAGGCGGACGTAGCGCTGAAAATCTTCGGCGAGGATCCGCACACCTTGGAACAACTCGCCGAGCGCGCCTTGCGAGTGATCTCACTCGTGCCGGGCGCGGCCGACACTCAGATGGAAATCGCCTCGGGCGTCGCCGAACTACGGATCGAAGTGGACCGCGCAGCGCTGGCGCGTTACGGTTTGAACGTGTCCGCCGTGCGTGAGGCGGTGGAATCGGCTATTGGCGGCCGGACGATATCGGAAATGGTCGAGGGCCAGCGCCGCTTTCCCATTGTCATCCGGCTGCCGGAGCGATATCGTGCGGCTCCGGAAGCCGTCAGCGAGCTGCCGCTGGCGGCGCCTGGGGGCGAGAGAATTCGTTTGGCGCAGGTGGCCCGCGTGGAGACTGCCCGCGGCCCGGAGGTGATCTCACGCGAAGACGGCCAGCGCCGCATCGTCGTGCAAGCCAACGTGCGAGGCACGGATCTGGGCAGTTTCGTGGCGGAAGCTCGGCGCCGTATTGGCCGGGAACTGACGCTGCCCCCCGGGTACTCGCTGGCCTGGGGCGGGCAGTTTGAAAATCAGGAGCGCGCCACGCGCCGACTGATCGTTGTGCTGCCGCTATCGATCCTGATCATCTTCGGTCTCCTGTTTATTACTTTCGATTCGGTTCCACAAGCGTTGCTGATCCTGCTCAACGTGCCGTTCGCCATGGTGGGCGGCATCGCAGCGCTGTGGGTGCGCGGGCTGAACCTGAATCTCTCGGCCTCGGTTGGATTCATCGCCCTGTTTGGCGTAGCGGTGTTGAACGGCATCGTCATGGTGAGCTACATCAACCATTTGCGCAACCAGGGTTTGCCTTGCGCCCAGGCGGTGATCGAAGGAGCCACGGTACGCCTGCGGCCAGTGCTGATGACTGCGCTGGTGGCCAGCCTGGGGTTCCTCCCCATGGCGTTGTCGACCTCGCAGGGCGCCGAAGTACAGCGGCCGTTGGCCACGGTGGTGATCGGCGGCTTGGTCACCGCCACGGGACTGACCTTGTTCTTGTTACCCTTAATATATCCTTGGTTCTCGCCCAAGGAGCCATGATCGTCTCAGTTCTTGAACTCACACATCGTTACGGGGAGCGTCTCGCGCTCGACCGGGTCACTTTCACGGTTGCCGAAGGCCGGATTTTCGCCGTCCTCGGCCCCAATGGCGGCGGCAAGTCCACTCTTTTCCGGATATTATCCACGGCGATGGCGCCCACATCGGGACGCGCCACCGTCGGAGGCTTCGATGTGGCCAGCCAGGCGCCCCAAGTACGCCGGCTCATCGGCGTGGTGTTTCAATCGCAAAGCCTGGACCGCAAGCTCACGGTGGGAGAAAACTTGAAGGCCCAGGGGTACTTCTTCGGCTTGAACGGCGCTGCATTGAGCCGGCGCATCCGCGAGGTGGCTGGCCGGATGAGTCTTGGAGACCGCATGGATGACATCGTCGAGGCCCTTTCCGGCGGCTTGCGCCGCCGCGTGGAAATCGCCAAGGCCCTGCTGCACCGCCCTCGTGTGCTGCTGATGGATGAGCCGACCGCGGGGCTCGACCCAGCCGCCCGGCGCGAGCTCTGGCAGTTCATCGCTGAGATGCGCGCGGCGGAGAATGTGACCGTCCTGCTCACCACGCACATCCTGGAAGAAGCCGACCGCGCCGATGCGCTGGTGCTCCTCCATCAGGGCCGTGTCGTCGCCGCGGGGGCGCCGGACGAGCTGAAGGCCCGCGTCGGCGGAGACGTCGTGCTGTTAGATGCCGCCGATTCCACCGCGCTTGCTGTCGGCATTGCCGCCCGCTTTGGAGTCCGCGCCACGCCGGGCGAAACCGGCTTGCGCGTGGAGATCCCTGACGGCCATCGCTTCATCGCCGAAGTGGTGGAGGCGTTTCCGGGCGCTGTCCGCTCGGTGGCTTTGCACAAGCCCACGCTTGAGGACGTGTTCCTGGACGAAACCGGAGCCGGATTATGAGACTCGGCGGATTCCTGCTCCCCATCGCCGCCATCGTGGCGCGCGAACTGATCCGTTTTTGGCGCGAAAAGGCGCGCGTGGCCGGTTTTGTCGGTTCTCCGCTGGTCTTTTGGCTGGTCATTGGATCCGGGTTTGGAAACCTGAAATTCTTCTTCGCCGGCGCGCTCACGCTCACGGTGATGTTCTCGGCGGTGTTTTCCACCATGAGCCTCATCGAAGACCGCCGCGAAGGCTTCCTGCTCTCGATGCTGGTGTCGCCCGCCCCGCGCACGGCCGTGGTTTATGGCAAGGTGCTGGGCTCGGCCACTCTGGCTTGGCTCCAGGGACTCATCTTTCTGGTCTTTGCGCCCCTGGCCGGCATCTGGCCCGGCTGGCTGGCCCTGGCTCAGACGGCGGGCGCGCTGTATGTAATTGCATTTGCTTTTACGGCGCTGGGCTTTCTGCTGGCCTGGCGGATGGAGTCGACGCAAGGCTACCACGCTATTGTGAATCTACTGCTGTTCCCTTTGTGGATGGTGAGCGGAGCCTTGTTTCCTCCCACGAGCGCGCACGCCTGGATTCGCACGGTCATGGCGGTGAACCCGCTTACTTACGCGCTGGCCCCGCTGCGATGGCTGCTGGAGGGGCAAGCGCCGCCCGGCACCCCGGCCCTCGGCTGGAGCCTCTTGGCCACCGCGGCCGGAGGATTCCTTTTGTGGCTGGCCTCGGCGGCGCTGGTGGCCCGCAATTCAGCCGGCAGCCGGGCATAAGCACTATTGCCTTTCGGGCGTGAGAATCCGCTCCAGAAACATACGCGCGATTGGCTCGGCCTGCATGCGCCCAGTGGTTTTCAGTTGGCTGAAGATCAGCCGCCCCCGCCCCATTCTCATCTCCGCCACAACGCTTCTTGTGCGGTGGATGGGGTAAGGATCTCCCGGGCGTGCGGTCTCGCCCGTGATCAGCACCGGAGCCAGGCCCTCCCCTTCGAGATAACCCTCGGCCACGTATTCGATGTAGTCTTTCTCGGGATCGTACCAGTAGGAGAAATCGAACGGCTCAAAGCCGGCAACCAGCGGGTGGCCGGTCTTGCGTGAGACAAATTCTTTCCCGCGCATCCGGTTTACTTTCACAACGCGTCCGCCCAGGTTCCACTCACCCGCCTGCCCTTGCTCGAGCAACAGCACCGTCGCGCCTGCGCGCGCCGCTTCAAGAATGCCGCTGCGCGCCGTCTCGAAAGCGTCGAAGCTGTCCACCAGCACCACACGCGCTCCGGCGCGAAATAGCTCCGGCCTGGCTCCCAGCGATTCCGCAAGCTTCCAGGCGCGCCCGCCTTCACGTCCGGCAATGACCACCTTCCGCGTGATTCCCGTGGGAGCCGGAAAGACTTCCACTATAGCTTCCGTGTCGTGAGCCAGATGGCCGTCCGGGGCCAGCAGCCCCAACCTCACCGTAATCTTCTCGCGAGAGGCCACCGCCGGAGCCACCCACCGGAAGCGCCCCTGAAACTCGGCGCCGTAACTCGGGATGCGCGCCGCGGCCGACTGCGCGAATACGCGCCGGCCATTCCGCAACACCTCATACACCAAGAGGCCCCGGCTGAACTCCGCCCGCCGGTCGTTGGCTACCCAGAATTCCAGCCGCAATGCCTCGCCCGCATAATAGTGCCTCTGGTCCGTGCGAATGTCCACCATCAATGGCGTGAGAGCTTCCTTGAACTCGAAGTACGCCGGCTTGGGGCACCGGTCGGAATCCACCAGCGCCTTCATCCACCCGGCCGGCCAGGCGTCGATCAGCAGGTGCACGGCTGTCGAGACGATGCGGTCTGACTGGCGCCGGAAAGCTCGCGTCATCTCGCGCACCCCCCACGCCTGATGACGCTGGCTGGCCGCGATCCACTCCTCCATCGTGTCCTGCGCATCAAACCAGGCATGGTGCATAGTGTAGGTCTGCGCGAACGGAATCTTGCCGGGATTCCAGGGCGAGGCGGGCGTGGCCGGCAGCCACGACTTGGGATAGTGCCGGTACATGGTCTCGGCGTCCTCCAGCCCCTCAATGCCGTACTCGCCGCTGCCCATTTTCCAGCCGGGCTTGGCGTCCACCCAGTAGCCTCGTATGAATTTTCCGATGGGCACCGCGTGAGACCCGTACCAGGCCGAATAAATGTGATTGTCAGGAAGTCCGGGGGCCGGTGGATCATAATCGCCATCCACTGCTTTAATCACGCGGTCCGGATTGTATACCTTCACCCCGGCGGAAGCCGCCTCGAAGAACCGTTCGAGCTCCTCACGCCGCAGGTGGCGGTGTTGTTTACCTTGCGGCGCAAACGGCTCGTTAATATAGCTGATCATGATGTTGGCCGGATGCGAGCGCACCAGACGTTCCATCTCGCCTGCCTGCTTCACGGCTTCTTCCAGCACCGGCCGCCGCAGGTAGCCGAACAGCGGCAAGTCCGTCTGCGCCATCATGCCCAACTGGTCGAACAAGTCGTAGACTTCCGGCTGGACGGGCGATTGTGTCAGCCGGAAATAGTTCATGTTG
>CAYSBM010000024.1:11346-14541 GCA_964429095.1 uncultured Solibacteraceae bacterium
TTGGCGATCAGCACGTCCTCGATCAACCGCTCGCGGTCCCCTTTCATAGCCGCCACCATGAAATGGCCCATGGTGTTAGCGCCCCGCAGAATGACCGGCTCGTTGTTCAGATAAAGCGTGCCTTTGACGGCCGAGGTATCGTCCATCCAAAACTTGCGCATGCCGAAATGCGTTTGGGCCTGGTCGGCTGGTCCGCCGTCTCTGGGCCGCGCCGTCACACGCACGGTGTACAGATGCGGGGTCTCCGGGCTCCAAATGCGCGCATCGGTCAACCGGATACGGGCCGTCTTTTCAGACAGGCCCGGTCCGGCGGCCGCATCGCCGATTCGAATGTTTTCCACCGCCAAGCCGGTGAAATTTTTCGGAAATAGCGAGACTTCAAAGCCGACGTCGCGGTTCCGCGTTTCCGGCTGATAGACTTCGACGCGCAGCTCAATTTCGCTGCGGTCCAGATCCGGCCGCACAAAAATGTCCGTAATATGAAGCTTCGGCCGGCCTTCCAGGTATACCTTTTGCCAGATACCGGCACCCGGCGGACATTCGTGCCAGCCAATTTCCGGATCGTCCCAGCCGGGCCCCACGGCGGCGTAAATCTTGTCGCCATCCACAGCCGGGCCTTTCCAGGATTCCAGCCCCAACATGATGCTTTCGTTTTCCACGCGGACCACCAGCACGTTGTCAGCGTCTTTGCGCAGCACTTGACTTACGTCAATTTCAAACGGAGCGAAATAGCCGGTATGCGCGCCTACCATGCGCCCGTTCAGATAGACCTGGCACCGGTAATCCACCGCGCCGAACCGAAGTACGGCTGATTCTCTGGCCGCCACGCTTTGCGGCACGCGGAAAACTTTGCGGTAATAGCCGGTCCACCAGCCCACCGGCCCGCGGTAATCCGGTATCCGCACAGCCGTCCAGCGGCCCTCACCACGGAATACCCGGCCGATGTCGGCACGGTCGGCAGGTTCCTCCATGCGGAAATCGAACGTGTCAAGCTCGACCCGGCTCCGCGGGGCATTGAGAGGCGGTGTGTGATCTTCCAGGAACGGCGCGTACTGGCGGCGCAGCGCAGCCAGCGCCGCGCGGAACTCCTCACGTGTGCGCATTACCGCCCGTCTAGGAAAGCTTACTTGTGGATCGTTGCGCCGGGATTCAACCTCGACATCCGGCATCTCTGCCGGCGGTTTGGCCTCCAGCACACCACGCCTGGCCGCCGGCGGCGGATCATGCGCAATCGCCGCTACCACATCCCGGCGTTCGGGCGGCGCCGCCGCCGCACAACAACAAAGGATCACCCCTAGGCTTCTCAGCACGCTCATGAAAGAACCGTTGTTCCCTGCCGCCTTCAACGGTACAGCAGCGGCTCGATCCAGCGGTTGGTGCGGAACGGAGAAGCCGGCAGTCCCGCGCCGTTATAGAGATTGCATTCCGGGCTGTCGGCCCACCCATAACGAACCGATACCGGGTGCGGAACTTCAGCGCTTGTGACCACGACAGTGTTATGGTCGATCCTGGCCTGAGCGGGAACAAACTTGCCGTCGGCGCCGGCAATCTCGAAACTCTTAAGCTGCCCACCTTTAGCCACCAGTCCGCCTTCGGTGTGGTCGAACCAAACCCGCAGCGCGCTACCCTCGCGGCTGAGTTGCCGGTACATTGGCCCGGAGTAAGCGACATTTTGATGATAGGCGATCGCCTGTGCCGCCAGCCCCAGCCGCAAGCCGACATCCTGCTTGTTGGTTGGGTGTATGTCGTTGGCGTCGCCGATGTCGATTGTGACCGCCATGGCAGTGTTGCACAGCGCGAGCGCCATGGTCTGCGCTTCCCGCAATTCGGGCCACTGGCCCTGTGGCGCTTTGGCGAAGTTCGCCAACTGCACAAACAAGAATGGAAAGTCGCCCAACCCCCAGGCGCGCCGCCAATCCTCGATCATGGTGCGGAACAGCCGCCGGTAAAGATAGGCGCGACGGATCAACGCTTCGTTTTCGCCTTGATACCAGATCACACCCCGGATGGCGTACGGGGTGAGCGGCGCGATCATTGCGTTGTAAAGGCTGGACGGGTTCCAGGGATGTCCCGGTCCCACCGGCGGCGCCGGCCGGTTGGGCTCTTTAGCGCCTTCCGCCCGGGCTTTGGCCGCCGCTGTTTCCCAACTCTTGAGCCGCTGCTGGTAGCGCGCGTAAGCCGCCGGATAATCCTCAATCGCTTTGGCGTAATCGGCGAGCGCGGGCGCCAGCGCCGGATCCGCTGCCAGAGCCAGCCGGCTGGTCCAGCTCACCGCCGGCGTACCGCCCCAAGCGCTTTGAATGATTCCCACCGGGACGCCCAGCTTCTCCCTCAGATGCCGGGCGAAGAAGTAGCCGACGGCGGAGAATTCTTTCACTGTTTCTGGCGTACACCACGTCCACTCGCCTTCCACCTCATCCAGCGGATACTCCGAAGTCACCGTCTTCACCTTAAATAACCGGATCTGAGGAAACTCGGCCGCCGGCAACTCCTTGCCGGCATCTTTACTCCTGCTCACCGGCCACGCCATGTTCGACTGGCCGGAGCCAACCCATACCTCTCCTGCCAGGACATCTTCAATCGTGATCTTGTTTGTGCCTTCAATGGTGAGGGAATACGGCCCGATGGCGTTTATGGGCGCTAGAAAGGCTTCCCAACGCCCGCTGGCGTCAGCCTCAGCCTTTACGCTCTGCCCCGCCATACTCACCGTCACCGCTTCAGCCGGCGCCGCCGTGCCCCAAATCCGCAAAGGCACGCCCCGCTGGACCAGCATGTGATCGGAAATGATCCTGGGCACTCTGACTTCTGCATGAAGGAGCGCCGCCACAGGAGCCAGCACAACAAGAAATCGAACGGCAAAATGGCATTTCGTCATCTCTGTCCTCAAATCGGAATGTCCATGGTGGATGATACAACACCGGCGGGCTTGGCGTACGGCGCAGGCCATGGGAACGGCGGCCCACGCAGGCAAGGGAATCAATGCGCCAACTTCACATGGTAGATCTTGTTCTTACCAGACGCCGCAACAAGTCGCAGAGTGTGGCCCTCGGCCACGAAACGGTCAGGCCACCAATCGAGCACGCCGGAATTCGACACCAATAGGAATTCAGGATGTTGGTTCGTAAAATCTCTGTACTGCGCGACCTGCGCGGGAAAGTACCGCCGCAGAGCAAGCAATCCCATATCCACCGAACT
>CAYSBM010000025.1:0-14455 GCA_964429095.1 uncultured Solibacteraceae bacterium
AACGGGGGACGACGAGACCAGGCCCAATCCGGCGCTGATGGACAAGACCCGGCGCCGGGCCGACCGCTGCGCGGCCAGCGGCGTCAATTGCTGTCTGATCTTCGGCGCGCATCTTCGGTGGGACTTCATGCCGCTTTGGGGGCGCCTGCACGAACTGTTGCGGTACATCGCCGATGAGCTGCACCAGCGCCGGATCGTTCTGTTCGATCACCATTCTTCGGTGATCACGCACCGGCCGCGCAACCGGCAAGAGGCGCTCGACATCTGGAGGCGCAATCGCCATCACGTCCCCTTCTATCCCTCCAATGAAACCGCGGCCACCTGGGAATTCAATGGCTCCCGCATGAACGATTGGCGCATGCTCGACGTGGAAACCGGCCAGCCCGTCTACCTGCCCGCTTACAACGCCGAGCAGTACTGTATGAACAATCCCGCGTTCCGGGACTCCTACGTGTGTTACGTGAAGCGGCTGCTCGCCGAGACAGGTATCGACGGGCTGATGAGTGACGACGGCATTTTCTATGCCGGCTGGCGCGCCTGCGGCTGCAAGTCTTGCCGCGGGCGCTTTGAGAAACAGTACGGCCATCGCCTGCCGCCTACCAGTGATCGAAGCTTCTGGGGAAATCGCCGCAGCCAGGCTTTCGCCGATTGGATCGCGATGCGCTATGAGACCTCCGGGGACTTCCTGGTGGAAATACGCGAAGCGCTGCCCGCGGGCTTTCCCCTGTTGAGCTGTTGTTCAAGCAGCGATGGCTTCAACATGCCTGCCGTGGGCATGAGCTACCAGGATTTTATCCGTGCCTGCAACCTGGTCATGTTAGAAATGACCGGCTCGACGCCGTCGGTAAAAGGCGTCTGGGACAATCGTCTCCCCAGCCAGTTGCTGCACCTGGGCATTGCGCGGGAAAACCGCGCCGGTTGCTTCGGCCTGGGCTACGGCTTCTTTCCTGACACGGCTTTCTTCGTTTGGGCGCTGAACAAGTTCCTCGGCTCGGATTGCTGGTTCAGCAGTCTGAAAGGCCGGCTGGGAGCCACCGAGTCCCAACTGAGCGCTCTGGCGGACGACTCTGAGCTGGTGCACGAAGGCTATAACTGGGAGAAAGCGAACCCCGGCCTGTTTACCGGTGAAGTGGATGCCGGGACAGCCGTGTATTTTTCCCGTTTGACGCGCGACTACTTCGGCCAATGTCCGGCCGATTACGTGCTGGATTATCAGGCCAGCTGCCATGAGCTCATGAAGGCGGGCCTCGCCTACGACGTAGCGGCCGTCGTCCCCCAGCCCGGCGAGCGCCGCGTGCTGGTGTTGAGCAGCGCGGCTTGCCTGTCCGAACAGGAGCGCAGCCGCCTTAGGCTGTTCTTGGAAGGCGGAGGAACGATCATCGCCACTGGGCCATGCGGCCACTATGACCAGCGGGGACGCCCCGCGCCGCGGCCTTGGCTGGAGGAATTCGGCATTTCCTCCGAGGTGGTTGAACCGGAGCGCGCGGGCGGATTTCCCCCCGGCCATGACCTGAAACCGCCTGTCGAGATCGCACGCTGCCGCGCGGCGCCGGAGGTTCAGGCGCGCATGCGCGGCGGCTGGCTGACAGTCAGCCTGGGGAAAGGGCGCCTGGTCTGGCGACCCGAGCGGATAACCGACGCCGGCGCCGGCGCAGCCGTGGCCGAGCAAGTGCAATCCGGCGTACGGCCCTCCTTCGTCATGAAGGGCCTGCCCTCCACCTGGCGCATCAGACCGTACCGGGACGGTGACCGGCTTCTCATTCACGCCATCCCGGCGCGGGTGGAAACCGTACTCCATCCCGAGTTGCGGGACCAGTTCAGCCGGGAGCAGATCATTGAAAAGCTGCGCTACACGCCGCTGGCCAGTTCGCTTACCTTGGAAACCGCGGCCAGCTTCCGCCGCGTGCTGCTTCACAGCCCGGACCTCCCGCAGGCGCGTCCGGCCGGGGGATCTGGCCGCGCCTGGACTATCCCCGCCGCCGGCGTTTCGCGCTACTTCGTTCTGGAGTGCGAGGCCTGAGCTTTATTTGAGCAGGTCGTTTATCTCCTTGACTGCGTTGGCGTCAAACTTCATCTTGCGGTCGTAAGTCATCAGGCCGTTGATCTCCTGTTCCACGTCGGTCAGTTGCGTGTAACAGATGCCCGTGATCATGGGCAACTGGGCGATGCCTTCATAGATGTTGCGCAACCGCGCCAGGGCATCGGCCTGAGTCTTCTCGATGCCCGAGTAGCCCCAGCTTTGCTGCGGCGTCTGGTGGCCTTCCGGAATGTAAGCGATTCCTCCGAATTCCGACAGATAGACCGGCGAGCCGTTATACCGGTAGCCGGCAATGAGAAACTGCCTCCGGGTGCCGGGCGTGGGCGTGCTGGTTCTGCTCCAGCGCCGGTAATTTTCCACCAGCAGCGCGCCCCGTGGTGCGTAATCGTGGATGGCGAAAAGGTCGGTCATGTCGGTGTGCTCCCAGCCTTCGTTGTCAATCGCCAGGCGGGTAGGGTCCAGCGTCTTGGTCAGCGTGTAAAGCGACTTCAGATGATTCTGTTGCCGGCTGTCGCTGAGATCCGGCACACCCCAGCTTTCGTTTATCGGCGCCCAGATAATGATCGAAGGGTGATTGGAATCGCGCTGGAGAACCTCCAGCCACTCGCGGGTGAAGCGCGCTGCGTACTCCTGGTCGAAGGCGTAGGCGTTGGCCATCTCTCCGGACACCAGGAAGCCCAGCTTGTCGGCCCAGTACAGAAACCGCGGGTCTTCCCCCTTCTGGTGCTTGCGAACGCCGTTGAAGCCCATTTGCTTGATCATGCGGATGTCGTACTGGATGGCTTCATCCGAGGGCGGCGTTAGATTGGATTCGGGCCAGTAGCCCTGGTCCAGCAGAAACTTCAAATAAACGCGCGTGTTGTTGATCGCCACCCGGTCTTCAATGATGCTCACCGAGCGGAAGCCGAAGTAACTTTTCACCCTGTCCAGGACCGCATCGCCGCGCCGCAATTCGAAGGTGACCTCGTACAGGTTCGGCGAATTCACCGACCACAGCGCCGGTTGGAAGACTGCGGCTGCGGCCACAGCGCGCTCGCCGTCGCTGGCCGCCGTCCCGGAGGCCACTTGCTTGCCGTTGCGATATATCGCGGCGCGGAATTCAAGCCCCGGCTGCGGGTGCGCAAGGAAGGCGCTAAAGCGCACGTTGCCGTCATTGGTTGTGGTGATGAGGACGCGATCCAGGTAGCTCGCGCCCACCGCTTCCAGCCAGACCGTCTGCCAGATGCCCGAAGTGCGTTTGTAGAAAATGCCGCGGGATTGGGGCTCCCAGTATTGCTTGCCTCGTGGAATGAAGCGGTCTGTGGGCGGGTCCTCGGCGCGCACGGTGATGAGGTTGGAACCCGGCCTGATCAGGGTCGTGATGTCGAAGTAAAACGGCGTGCTGCCGCCCTCGTGCGAGCCGGCCAGTTGACCATTCACCCACACCATGGCGCGGTAGTCCACCGCGCCGAAGCGCAGCAGAACGCGCTTGCCCGCCCAGGCCGGCGGCAGGCTAACCTGGCGCCGGTACCAGATCCAGGGATGGAACGACGGGTCGTTGATGCCGCTCGCCGGGCTCTCGAAGCAGAAGGGAACCACAATGCTGCGCGTAAATGGATGCCGGCCGGCCTCCCAATGCGCATCCAGACCCGCGTTCTGGTCGTCGAATTCAAATTCCCAGCGCCCGTTGAGATTCAGCCACTGCTCGCGCTCAAACTGCGGTTGCGGAAACTCGGGGCGGGGAATGCCGGCGCCTGGCAGGACCAGCGCCGCCGCAAGTAGAAAGAAAAGAAGTCTCATGTGGCCAGCTTACGGTAATTGGCCGGCCTGCGCCAAGCCGCGCGGATTCGCCGGGCAGCCTGCTGATCGGGGGTGGACTCAGTGCGCCGCGGGAATCACTGCGCCCGGGGGTTCGAGAAATTCGCGGTTGAAGCGCGTGAAGGTAATCAACTGGCTACGCTCGCTCACGCCACGCTCCCAAAGCACGCCCGCGGTGCCATCTTTCAAGATGCTTATATCTGAATATGCCGCCAGCCCGCCGTAAAGCAAACGCTCGTTGACGAACGTCTGGCCCTCGTCGTAACTGACGCGCACGACCAGGCGCCGCCGCGCGTCTCCTGCGGGACCGGTCCACAGGAGCCTATCGCGGTCCGCGCCGTCTTTGACCGACGTGAAGCGCTCGAGAGCCGTGGCCACCGGCGTTACGCCCTCCCCGTCTCGCGGCCGGGACCAGGTTTCGCCGCCATCTTTGCTGACGGCCATCCAACGCGCGGCGCCCGCGCCCTGGCGGGCGTCCATCAACACCGCGCCGTCGGATAGCTCCACCACTTGGTTCTCGTCGGTAATCGCGCGGATCTGCTGCCCGCGTTTCCAGCTCGCGCCGTGATCGTCACTGTAAACCACATAAGCCCGCATCAGATGCAGCTCGCCGCGGAATGCGCCGGCTGCGGCATAGACCGAACAGGTGTCCGGGCAGGCGGCGGCGGGCAGGATCAGCCGCCCACTGCGGGTTTGAATGGCGCCGCCGGGACCGAAGAACATAGCGCGCCAGTTGTCGAAATCGCGAGCCTCGCGCGTGATATCGCGCGCCGGCGACCAGGTTCTTCCATGGTCGTCGCTATAGCGCACGCAGGCCCGGTTGTCCATGGTCCCAGGGCGCGAGTTGAACGTGCCTTTGCCCGGTTCCCAACGGTTGTAAGCGATCCACAGCCGTCCGTTCGAGCGGTCCAACACCGGGGTGGGATTCGACGCGCCCCACTTCTCGCCGGGGTCGTCCACGACTTGCAACCTGGACCATGTCGCGCCGTTATCCACGCTGCGCTTGGCCACCAGGTCGATGTCGCCTCCGCCCGGATCGCTGGAGTTCTCCTTGCGCCCTTCGGCAAAGGCCACCAGCGAGCCGTCGGCTGCGGTGACAATGGCTGGAATGCGGTAGGTATGGTAGCCGTCTTCCCCGGAGCGAAATACGTCGGTGTGGGTGACAAACCCATCTGCGGCCCAAGCCAGAAACGGGGAGAGAGCCAGTGCGAGGCGGAAGAAGCATATCTGCATAAGTCAGGACAGCATAGCACAGCCGCTCTTGGGTGGGGTGTCTCACCTGTGGGCCGGGACGTGGCGCTTTGACCTGTAGTTCGGGGTAGGGGTATAATCTTCCTGAATGCTCGATCATCGTTTATTTGAGGAGCCCCCTCTCTACGGCCGCCTATGCTGACCCTGAAATCCGCAGCCCCATTCATCACTCTCGCTCTTCTGCTAGCCCCAGCAGCGGCGCCGGCCGCTGAAATGCTCTCCAATCATGACCTTGGCTTGATCAACCACGTGGTTAAAGACCCCGCCAACGTGGTTTTCACGCCCCGCGACTTTCTTATGAAGGGATTTGTCGAAGAGATCGACGCGTATTATCGTCTCCCTTCGGTGCGGCGCACCACTCCCGGCGGGCGCATACGGGTGACGGTTCCACGCGCCGGGCGTTTCTACCCGGCGCTGGTGGTCTACGACACTGCGGGCCAGGAACGTTTTGTAGTCTCGCTCGCCGGGCGCCGGGTGGGCGAAGCCATAGCCGCCTGGGACAACGCCCGCCAACGCCTGTTTTTCTCTTCCGCGCCGCTGGAGGTGGCGGCCGGCGAAGAACTCGAAGTCTGCGCCGAAGGCCCCAGCGGGATGCACCGCGTGGAGAGCGTGTTGCTGCTCGCGCAGCGGCCCGAGGCCAAGCCCTTCGAGCACCGGTTTCTCGACGTCCAATGGTTCGAGAATACTCTGGCTTGGAGGACCAACTGGGCGGCGGCCTGCACGCTGGAAATTGCCGGCCGGGTGATCCGCGAGCCGCACGGTGAGAACAACCACCGCGCCGCCCTGCCGGGCCTGGCCGCCGGCCGCGTCTACCGTTACCGGATTAGCGCGCCCGGATTTGACGGAGCAACCGTCTCTACGGGATGGCAGACTCTCAGCGTGCCGGCCCCAACGGTTCCCCAATCATCGGCAACCGGTTCGGTCTCCTTGACCGTGGAATCGCCGGGCGCCCCGGTCACCGCCGGCGTTCCGTTTCCAGGGGGGCGGCTGGCTTCGGATGCGCACCTGCGGCTGCTGGACGCCCACGGCGCCGAGGCGCCGCTGCAAAGCCGGACCCTGGCGCGCTGGCCGGATGGCAGCGTCAAATGGGCGCTGCTGGATTTTCAAACGGGCCGGCAGGCGCGCGCTTATAGGCTCGACTACGGGCCGCAACTCAGGCGGCGGCCCGCCCCGGCCACGCTGCGCGTGACGCAGGATGACGCCGGGGTGACGGTCTCGGCCGGGCCGCTCAGTTTCCGCGTCAACCGCCGCAGTTTTGGCTTTCTCGAATGGCTGGAGGCAGGCGGCCAGCGCCTGAACGCGGCTGAATCCCGGAGCGCTTTTTATCTGACAGCGCCGGACGGCGAGGTCTACGACTCGCTGGGCCCGCCGGATGAGGTGGCCATCGAGGAAAGCGGGCCGGTGCGCGCCTGCGTGAGGGTCAGCGGCAAGCACCGCTCGGCGGGCGGCAAGACGCTGTTCCGCTACCTGGTGCGGCTGGAGGCCTGGGCGGGCGAGCCGTACATACGCGTGAGGCACACCTTTGAGAACGATTGTCTGGACAGCGAATTCACCGAAATATCGAGCCTGGCGCTGCGCATCCCGCTGGCCGGCGCGAATCCGCGGCCGGGCGCCGTCAAGGTCCGCACGGACGGCGGCCGCCAGGCCGGGTCCATCCAGTGGGGAGAAGGCCGCCAGGCCCTGCGGCTGGTGGTGCGCGACTTCTGGCAGAACTACCCGAAGGATCTCATCGCCAACCGCCAGGGAATCGAGCTAGGCCTGTGCCCGCGGCTTGAACGGGATGAATACGCCTTCGCCCGCGGCACGGTGGACGAGCATCGCCTCTATTACTATCTGGCCAACGGCCGTTACAAGTTCCACCAGGGCATGTCCAAGACCCACGAGTTCTGGATCCGGGTGGGTGAAGGCGATCCGCCAACGGCGGTTTCCATGGCGGCGGCGCCGGCGGACTGGTACGCCACCTCGGGCGCGTCCGGCCACCTGGCTTTGCCCCGCGCCACGGACTTGGCGGCGCGCTACGACCGGGCCTTCGAGCGCGGTTTTGCCGCACTGCTGCGCAAAAACGAGCAGGATCACGCTTACGGCATGCTCAATTACGGCGACTGGTGGGGCGAGCGCGAAGTGAACTGGGGCAATTGCGAATACGACACCGCGCACACGCTCCTGCTCCAGTTTCTGCGCACCGGTAACTGGCGCTACTTCCGCGCAGGCGAGCAGGCCGAATCGCTCAACCGCGACGTGGCCACCGCGCATTATCATGGCGACGCGCGGCGCGCCGGCGGCGTGTGGGAACACAAGGTGGGACACACCGGCGGCTATTTCCCGGGAAATGCGAATGAGCGGCTGGCCGAAGCCGGCGACATGACGGCGTCGCACACTTTCCTGGAAGGGCGTTTCGACTACTATTTCCTCACCGGCGACCGGCGCTCTCTGGACACCGCCCGGCGAACGGCGGATCTCTACGCCGGACCGCACACCCGCAACTTCGAAATGCCCGCCTGCCGCACCGCCGGCTGGCTCATGATCCTGGCCGTAGCCGCCTACAACGCCACCGGGGACCCTTATTACCTCAACTGCGCCCGCATCGTCTTCGACCGGGTGTTGGAACTGCAAACCGAAGACGGCGGCTGGCGGCGCAAGCTGGCCCGCGGCCATTGCGACTGCCTGCCGCGGCACATGGGCAACGTGGCGTTCATGGCCGGGGTGCTGATGTCGGGCCTGCGGGCCTATTACGACACCACCGGCGATGAACGCGCCGCGGTTTCCATCGTGCGCGCCGCGCGCTTTGTGGTGGCGGACATGTGGATTCCCGCCGCCAGAAGGTTCCGCTACACCTCGTGCCCTCGAAGCGAGGTTTGCGGCCCCTCGAGCGCGCTGGTCTTGGAGGGGGTGGCCTTCGCCTACCGCCGTACGCGCGAGGCGTCGCTTGGCGAAGCGTTGCGGCTTGGCACGGAACACATGCTCGAAGATATCTCCGGCTTCGGAAAGGCGTTTTCCCAGGTTACGCGGCAGGCGCCGCGGTTTATAGACTTTTAACAGACCCCAAGCTCGCGCGCCGCCTCCGGCGCCCGCTCCGGTCTGGCTCAACCACCGCCGCGGCTATTCTTTTTTGTGGTCACTGACCGGCGGTGGATTCTTCTTATCTTTGCCGCCCTTGTCGTCGGCCTTCAGCATACCCAGGCTGCGGACTCCCGCCACATCCGCCACGGTGGCCGAACCAGCCAGGGCGGTTCCGCGCATCCCCGTAGCGGGCGTAATGGGGTTATTTTCCGCATACAGTTTGAGCGACGGGGTGCGCGCGAAAGCGTAGGCCATGGCGCCGTCCAGCAGGCGCAGCACCGGAGCGCTGCTGCTGCCTTCCACGCGGGCGCGGGTGTTGCGGCCCAGCCGCACGCGGCTGCCGTCACTGAAGGTGACCACAGCCGAGGCATTGCCGGCCACGATTTCATCCCCCGCCACCACGGGCCAGGAGGGCACGCCTTCCACAGGAACTTTGGTTCCCGCCACAGTGAAAGATTCACTCGATGAAACTTTCGCCACCGGGTGCGTTCCTAAAGCGGCATAAGCCACCACGAGCGCAGCGACGATCACAGCGACCAAGACCAGGGACTTTTGCACAGTGTCCCCCCTTTCTGAGCTGATTATAAGGCGGCGCATGGGGCCGGGCAACGTTTACATTTGTAAACATTAGTGAAACGAGTACCATAGGTACTGGCGATATTGAACGCCGGAGCGCGGCGCCGCAGCCGGCCGTCAAAACAAAATTTTGCCATTGTGTTTTTAAGTAGGATTTCATATTCTATAGTAGGGTATACGACGGATTAGCATGTAAACCGAGTTCTTGTGGCTGCTGGCGGCGTTTCCTGCCTTGCTGGCCGCTACGCCCATCACCCTCGATTTCGTGCCCGGAGCGCCCAACAGCAACATCGGCGCTTCTTACCTCATCTCCGGAAGCCCGACCTTAACCATCACAGCGCGCTACAAACTGCCGGAGCCGAGCGATCCGATTTTCGGCGGCGGTCTGGCCGGCACCATCTACTGGGGCGACTTGGGCGACATGGTGGACCCCACCGCCTGCGGAGTGACGGGCAAGCCAGCCGGCATAGGTCTGGGGGTGCAGAAGGCTGGCGGGGGAGGCTCGAACGGGATTTCCGGCAACGGCGGCGACCAGAACGAAGCGCTGGTGTTCACCTGGGACGGGCCAGGCGTACCGGCGGGATCCATCCGTTTGGGGTTGGTGGGCCTCAACGACGTGGCCAACAAGGCTACCGACGTTGACATTGTGGCGTTGTATCTGGAATTCTGGCCCAGTAACGGCTCACCGTCGGATGTGACCATAAACCCGTACAATTTTGCGGCCATCGCCGCGGCGCCGTCGATCGTGGACTTTTCCAGCATAGTGCCGCCCGGAATGGACACTTCCTTTGTCCGCTCGATCTCGGTGGCCGCCAGCCAGGGGCACTTCGGCGTCGATGCGCTAAGCTACGAGGAAGTCCCCGAGCCGGCTAGCTGGCTCGGCGCGGCGGCGGGGCTGCTGGCGCTCGCCGGGTTGCGCCGCGCCCGGCTCGCTTAAGGCTTCGCGAGCAGTTGGCCGCGGCGTTGACAGAAATGCATGCTCCGGCGGTTCACCGCGCCACACGGACGGCAGCAAATTCTTATCCCAGCCGGAAGCCGCACATGCCGCAGAACTGCGCGCCGGGCTCCAACTCCTCGTGGCACTGCGGGCAGACGGTTCGGCGCGCCGGGGCCTGCTCGGCGGGATGTGGGGCGGCTTTATCCGGGCCGGCGGACGGGGCAGGGAGCGCCGCGAGGCGGCGGACCTGCATGGCAATATCCACGGCCACCATCACTGACTCAGCCAGGAAATAGAAGACCACCAGAACGGCGAAGGAAAACGCAGCCGTGGCGGCCAGAAAGCTGAGGCCGCTCACGAACGTGCCCCCTCCGCCGGCGGACGGAAAACCAAAGGGCACCGAAGAGAGCAGGCTCTGCGGGTTCATCTGCGTCATCCAGATGAACAGGCAGCCGCCGGCGGCGAACAAGGCGCCGAAAGTGGCCCAGGCTTCACCCACGGTCCGCAGAAGAATGCTGAAGGCGGGAATCACGGTGAAGGGCGAAGGCGGCAGTGCGGCGATGGAATCGGCTCGGTAGAAACAGATCTGAAACACGCAAACAGACGCGGCCAGCAATAGAACCGCCAGCAGAAGGCCGCCGATGGTGGCCTCGGCCAGGTCGGTGCGAAAGGAGAATTTCAGGAGCTGAACGAACAAATACAGGCCCCCGGCGATACTCAGGATGCCGATGATCTGGAGAGCGATCCGCAGCAACTTGCGGATCACCACGCCGTCTTCAAGCGCCCGGATCACCGGGTAATAGAACATCAGATCTCGCATGGCGAGCCTCCTGGGGAGGGAAGTTCACGGCTTGACATCAGGCGAAGATACTATATCACTGCCGGGCGGCGGCACGACCCACAAAAATACGGTGGATTTTCCGCCGCCGGTTTTATGCGGGACCTCCACCTTGCGGGCGGGCGCCCAGTCGCCCATGTTGAAGTCATGCGATACGATGCGCGAGCCGGGCTTTAACTCCCGCAGCAGTTTGGAACGCAGGCGGATATTGGCGGCGCCGTAAAGATAGAGCGTCACCACGCTGGCGGGGGATAGATCGGCCCGGGTGAAGTCCTGCTGGCGGAACTCGACCCGGTGGGCCACGCCGGCCTTGCGCGCGTTCCTTCTTGCCAGGGCGGCGCGCTGCGGGTCCAGTTCGAAGCCCACTCCCCGGGCGCCAAAGCGCTGCGCCGCCAGAATCAAGATGCGCCCGTCGCCGCAGCCGAGGTCATAAACCACGTCGTCCGGGCCCACCCCAGCGGTTTCCAACATACACAGCACAACCTCCTCGCGGGTGGGCACGAAGATGGCCGCCTCGGCGGGGGCCAGCCCGGCGGCTATGGCTCGAGCCAGGCGCAAAGGATGTTTGAGCTGGCCGCGGTGGGTCCTGATCCAGCGCCAGGCATAACCCAAGCGCGCCGGCCCGCTATCCAGAAGTTTCCAGTTGAAGACCAGCTTTTCCGCGCCTTGGGGCGGGCTGCCGACGTTCGAGCGCAGCCGCCGCTGGCAATAGTCCGCCAGCTCGACCACCCGCGGCTGCCGCTGGAGAGCGAGCGCCGCCGCTTCAGGTATAGAACATCCTAAAACCCTATTTACTACCGCCAGCCCCAATAGCAAGGCCCGCGTGCAACGCGCGCCGCGCGCGCGGCCAAGCAGCCACTCCCCGTCCAGCCCGGCGCCGGCGCGGAGCAACTCGGCGACGTCGCACAGCAGTTTCAGCCGCAGCCAGTAGCGCGTGGAACCATGCACGCAGGCGGCGAGCAATTCATCGTCTTTCGAGAAGACCGGCAACTCGCAACCCGCCACCGGCAGAGTGCGCCCAGCCTGAGCGAAGAAGGCGTAGTCCAGCCGGGCGGGGAATCCTGGCGGCGCAATGTTCCAATGAATTTGGATCGTCGCACCGCCGCCGGCCCGGCGCAGCTCAATGTGGTTCGCTTTCGGCGGCGGGTCCGATTCCGCAGCCTGCATGGCGTATCCCAGCCTTTCCAGCGCGGCTCGCGCTCTCCCAACGGACTGCCGTTCAACCAACAACCGCAGTTCATCAAACTGCCGCAGGCCGGGGTCGGGGTAGGTAGTGAAAGCCAGCGCCGCGCCCCCGAAGGCCAGGGCGGGTATGCCGCCGGCGCGCAGAGCCGCGAATGCCTCGCACAAGGCTTCGCCTCGCCTCACATTCGTCTGCCGCTGCTGCCGCGCAATCCCGGCCAGGAAGGCCACGAAGCTCTTCTTCAGACAGCCGGATGGTCCGGTTTCCAATTGCTGGCTGAGCACAGCCACCAGACCATGCATGCACGCCAGGGAGAACAAATGGGTCGAGTCGGCCTCCTCCTCCAGCAACGTTTGCAGGCTGCGGCGGTCGCGGGCAGCCGCAGCCCGGACGATCTGCGCTTCCCGCGATTCCAGATCCAGTTCGGATCCTTCCATCAGAACTCTGCCCTCCCTCGCAGCCTGTAAGGCCGATTCTGCAATCTACCACACTGCCTCCGGCGCAGGCAGGGCGAATGGCAAGTTTGGACCGCCAACATGGCGAAGCCCCACCTCCCGTCTTGTCCCCGCCGCCGGTCCTATGCTAGCGTGAACAGCGGAGGCTGAGGTGTCTTTTTCTTTTTCGCAGAAAGTTACGGCGCTGGACGACGTGCTGGTTCAGGAACTCGCGGGCGAAGCCGTGCTGCTGAACCTGAAGACCGAACAATACCTCGGCCTGGACCCCGTTGGCACGCGTATGAGGCGCGTGCTGACCAGCGCGGCTTCGATCGCCGCCGCCGCCGACACCTTGCTCGCTGAGTACGAGGTGGAGCGCGGGCGTCTGGAGGCGGACCTGCGCAAGTTCATCGAGCAACTGCTCGAGCACGGGCTGGTCACCGTCAGCGGATGAGCGGCATAGTCGGCATCGTGCACCTGGACGGCGCGCCGGTGGATGCCGCGCTTCTCGAGCGGCTTACACACTCGCTCGCCTGGCGCGGACCGGACGCGCAGCGCGCCTGGACGGGCGGCAACGTGGGTTTTGGCCACGCGCTTCTCACCGCCACCTATGAATCGGCAAACGAAATCCAGCCCTGCACCCTGGACGGCCAGGTATGGATCACCGCCGACGCCCGCATTGACGCCCGCCGGGAGTTGGGCGCCAAACTCGCCGGCAAGGGGCGCCCGGCGCGCCTGGACCGCCCGGATGCCGAACTCATTTTGCACGCCTACCACGCCTGGGGCATCGAGTGCTTGGAACACCTACTGGGCGATTTCGCCTTCGCCATTTGGGACGCGCCGGCGCGGCGTCTGTTCATGGCGCGGGACCATTTTGGCCTCAAGCCGCTCTTCTACGTCCACCGGGGCGGTCTGCTGGCTTTCAGCAACTCGCTGCCCTGCCTGAGGCGGCACCCGCAGGTGAGCGATGAGCTGAACGAGCTGGCCATCGCCGATTTTCTGCTGTTCGACTACCCCCAAGATCCCGACGCCACCTCGTTCGCCGATATAAGGCGTCTTCGGGCGGCGCACTTTCTGGTAGCCGGAGAGGGCGGCGTCAACGTGGAGCGCTATTGGACGCTGCCTGTGGAGGAAGAGATCCGCTACCGCCGGATGGGGGATTACGTTGAACACTTCAACGAAGTGCTCAGCCAGGCCGTGGGCGACCGCCTGCGCACCGATAGGGTTTCCGTTTTTCTGAGCGGCGGGCTGGACTCGGGGACGGTGGCCGCCGCGGCGCGCGAAATCCTGGCCGCGAGCGGCAAGCCCTTCTCCATGCGCGGCGTAACGGTCGTTTACGAATACCTGATCCCGGACCACGAGCGCGAATTCGTCGAACTGGTAGGACAAAAGTTGGATATCCAGGTGGACTATCTCGCCGCGGACAATTACGAACTGTTTCAGGGCCTGGAAGCGGGCCTGGTTACGCCGGAGCCGCAGAACTGGGCGCTGCCCGCTCTGTCCCGCGATGAATGGAAGCTGGTTGCCGCCCATGCGCGGGTGGTTTTGGGCGGGCAGGGTGGCGACCCGGCTCTGGCGCCCTCCCAGGATTACGTCCGCCGCATGTTGTGCCAGCGCCGCCTCGGGAAACTGGCCTACGACGTGGGCCTGTTGATGTGGGAACAACGGAAGTTGCCTCGTATCGGTTTGCGTGGCTGGTTGAAGAGACTGGCGGGGCTCAACAAGCCGGCCGCGCCCCTCAATCCTTTCCCCGGCTGGCTCAACCCGGACTTGGTAGCAAGAAGGAGGCTGCGCGAGCGCTGGCAGGAAATCGAAAAGCCCCGGCCCAGCCCTCATCCGCGCCGCCCGGAGGCTTACTGCGAGCTGGTTGCGCCCTTCTGGGACCGCCGGTGGGACGAAGACCAGCCCGAATATACCGGCGTGGCGGTCGAGCAGCGCCACCCGTTGTTTGACGTGCGCATGGCGCCGCTTCTGGTGGCGCTTCCGGCGGCGCCCTGCTGCTTTCAAAAGCAGATTCTGCGCTCCGCCATGCGGGGCAGGCTGCCGGAGGAGGTGCTGCGCCGCCCGACGGCGCCGCTGGCTGCCGACCCGATCGAGCGGCAACTCCCGCGGATGGACCGGCGGCTCCCGCGGCTTCCGCCGTCACCACCCTTGAGGGAACCATCGCGAAAGTAATCGTCGCCGACAAGTCGAAGAAGACCCCGAATGAACTCAGCGTCGTCGGAGCCGACGGAAAGGCCGTTCTTATCGGCGTCAATGCCGGCACGGTGATCACCGGAGCCGACGGAAAGGCCCTCGCGTTCGCGAAACTCGCCGCGAAGGAGAAGGTAAAGGTCGGCTA
>CAYSBM010000026.1:0-9635 GCA_964429095.1 uncultured Solibacteraceae bacterium
GGGCGCCGGAGCGGAGGCGGTGGCGGCCACCACGATGGTGTAATCCATGGCGCCATAGTTTTCCAGCGTCTTCACCACCTGGGCCACCGTGGAGCGCTTCTGTCCGATTGCGACGTAGATGCAGATCACATCGCCGCCTTTCTGATTCAGAATGGTGTCCAAGGCGATGGCGGTCTTGCCGGTCTGGCGGTCGCCAATGATCAATTCGCGCTGCCCGCGGCCGATGGGAATCATGGCGTCAACAGCCTTGATGCCGGTTTGCAGCGGTTCTTTCACCGGCCGGCGGTCGACTACCCCCGGTGCGAGCCGCTCGATGGGGCTAAAGTTGCTGGTTTCGATGGGCCCTTTTCCGTCAATGGGGCGGCCCAGGGCGTCCACCACACGCCCGATGAGCGCTTCTCCGACCGGTACGGACATGATGCGCTTGGTGCGGCGGACCTCGTCACCTTCCTTGATCTCGGCGTAATCACCGAGCAACACCGCGCCCACCTGGTCTTCTTCCAGGTTCAGCGCGATGCCGGCCACATCATGTGGAAACTCGATCATCTCGCCGGCCATGACTCTATCCAGGCCGTGGATGCGCGCGATGCCATCACCCACCGAGATCACATAGCCGGTCTCGCTGACGTTGATCGTCTTTTCGTAATTCTCGATTTCCTCGCGGAGTACTCGCGTAATCTCGTCCGCTCGAATTTGAGCCATATGTTTCTTTGTCCTAAAGTAAAGGCGCGCTACTGCGCCAGCCGGCGGCGCAAGGCGCTCAACTCGCCGCGCACCGAACCGTCATAAACCCGTGAGCCGATCTTGGCTGCCACGCCACCCACCAAGCCCGGATCGGTCGCAAATTCGCACCGCACCTTCTGGCCGGCCAGACGTTCCAGCACCTCGGCTAGCAAGGAGCGTTCCCTATCCTCCAGCGGGCGGGCGCTTGAAACCGATGCCTTGACCACACCCCGGCGTTCGTCCACCAGAATCTCGAAAGCTTCCATAATCTGGCCGAGCAATGTGATGCGGCGGTGATCGATGAGAACAAACAAGAAATTCTTGATCAGTTCCGGCATCCCTTCGGCCGGCAACAGGCGCATGATCACCGTGCGCTTACGCTTGGTGGCCACCGCCGGCGACACTAGCACTCCGCGCAATTCGGTGGAACTTTCAAGAGTCGCGTAGAAATCCTTCAACTGGGCCGCGGCCGAAGCCGGATCCAGGCCGGAACCGGGGCGGAAAACCAGATCGGCCAGCGCCCGGCCATAACGGGAAGCAACCGCTTGCGCCATGCGCTCAGTTTCTCCTCTCCTCGGCCAAGCGCCGGAGCCTGCCGGCAAAGTCCTGCAACAGGCCGGCATCGGATTCCGCAGTGAGTTCCGCACGGATCTTCTCTTCGGCCAGTTGCAAGGCGAGGTCGGCCGCATAGATTCTCAATTCGCGCCGCGCGTTCTTGGCGGCAGCGGCGATTTCCTGCTCGGCGTCAGCCCGGATCCTGGCGGCGGCTTGCCGGCTCTCGCGCTCGATGCGTTCGCTTTCCGCAGCCATTTCCCGGGCTCCTTGCTGCCTGAGCTGATCGATGTCGGCTGCCAGGCTCGCCAGCCGTTTTTCAATCGCCGCAGCCCGCGCCTCGGCATCCGCTTTCAGGCGCGAAGCCTCCTCGATGCCTTTACGGATCTGTTCGCCGCGCTGTTTGAAAAACGGCCCACCCTGTTTGGCCGCCAAGTAGCCGAGCCCGCCGCCAAGGAGAAAGAAATTGGCCCACACCCAGACGCGGCTAGGACCGTGGCCATCATGAGCGGCGTCTCCGGCCAGTTCGGCTTCGCCATGGCCATGTTGCGCGCGGACAAGCGGAATTAGCACCCCAGCGGCGCAGACCAATAAGACAGAGGCGAGGCGCTTCAATTCGCTCTCCTTTCGAGAATCGACCGGGCGATTTCGGCGGCCAGCGCCCGGCTTTCATCTGCTAGAGCAGCGCGAGCAGCGGCGGCTTCGGATGCGATTTCTTCACGCGCCTTCTTCACCGCCTCCCGGGCGCCAAGCTTGGCCTCGGCGATCAAGGCGGCGTTTTGGGCGCGCAACTGGTTACGGTTCTGTTCCTGTTCGCGGGCCAGTTCCGAGCGCGCAGCGCGCAAAGCGGCATCGTATTCTGCGGCGCGTTGTTCGGCATGAGCCAGAGCGGCTTCCGCCTGCTTGCGAGCCCCGCTGGTAGCCTGGTCGCGGGCCTTCAGCGCACGCTCCAGCGGCGTAAAGAACATACGCTTCAGATAGAAATGCAACAGCAGCACCAAAATAAAGGTGGGCAGCGCTTTCAGAAACAGCCCGCCGAGTGCGTGAAGAGTTTGATCCATCTGATATCAGCCTGATCCGAAACCGGGATCCTAACTGAGACGCTCTAGAGCAGCAGATGCAGTGAGAGGCCCTAAACCGCTTATCCTAGCCTAGGGCGGAAGCGCCGGTCAACCGCCGCACGTTCAGAACCTCCGGAAGCAGCATGCCTCCCTGGAAATGAGCAGGAAAACGCCGGGACGGGGCAAGATCGCGTTGGCGTCAGGAGCATAATAGGCTGGTGAGCTCAACAATGGGAGATGGTGATGGGCACGGACGCTCAGCGCGGCGGCACAACGGTCGAGAAGCTATACCTGCAACGCTCGGGCCGGCGCCTGGCGGACCGGTGGCGCCGCCTGCTGGAGCCGCCCCGCCCTTACTTGATGAATCCGGCGGAACACATTCCCGCTCCGCTCGGCCGCTGGAACCTTTACATAGGCGGCGCCGGTTGCCGGGTGGATGGCTATGTGAATCTGGACTTGTTTGCTCTGCCAGGCGTTGACGTGATTGCGGACGCCGCCTGTCTTCCCTTCCCTGCCTGCACGTTTCAGCGCGTGGAATGCGACGCCGTGCTTGAACACGTCCGTCAGCCGGAGCGGGCCATGCGGGAGATTGAGCGGGTTCTGAGACCCGGCGGCTATGCCCATATCGTGACACCGTTCTGCCACCCGCTGCATGAATATCCGAAGGATTATCGCCGCTTCACAATAGATGGACTGGAGTTGCTGGGCGGCAATCTTGAGGTGGTCGCCAAAGGCTGGAGAACTGGACCGACAGCCACGATTCTCGTCTTTGCGCTCGAGTTCGCGAAGCTGCTGCTGCCGTGGCGATGGTGGCGCGTGTTGGCGCAAGGAACCTTGGGCTGGCTGTTGTTCCCGCTCCGGTATCTCGATCTGCTGCTGTTTCAGTCGCCTTACGCAGGCCGGCTGGGAAACCACTGCTACATCTGGTTCCGGAAAGCCAGCGCCGCACAGCGGCGGGAGCCGTCCCAACCGGTTTGCTAAGTCCCGAGACGATGCCGGAAACCAGTCCAGAGCCCTCAGATTATTTTTCAAATTCTAACTGGTCGCCAACCACGGAGCCGGTGGCTTCGACGGCACCGGCCGGCAATTCAAGCACGGAATGCGCCCGCCAGCAGATGGCGATTCTGCCCCGCCCCATATTCTGCCGCACTTTGACAATTTTCCGGCTGCGGTCTAGAAACAGCACATCGATGGGAAATTTCATGCCGAAGGTATGCACGGCCTCGGTGGGAACGATCCACAGGCCCTGGCCGGGTTGCAGGCTCTCGTGCTTGAGCAGACCTGTGCGCCGCTCGCGGCTGGTGGAGGCCGTGGCGGCATCGTCGGCAAGGACAATCCCCTTCGTCAGATTCTTGATACGCATGGCAAGGGGCGGGAAACCAAATACTCTATCTAAATTAAGAAACGCTTGCCAAGTTGCGCCGCTACGCTTCTGTGCTACGCTCAGGGCATGAAACGCCGCGACTTTCTGAAACATAGTCTGCTGGCTGGAACTCCGGCGTGGGGTGCGCCGGTCCGCAAGGCCAACGATATCGTATTGCTGGGACCGGACAAGATCCCGCTTACGCGCCTGGCCATCGGAACAGGCACGCTGGGAGGCCGCCAAGGGCGCATTCTAGGCATTCAGGGACTGGCCGACCTACTCCATTTCGGCTACGACCAGGGTTTGTTCTTTTGGGACGCGGCAGATTCCTATGGCAGCCATCCCCATTTAAGGGAAGCGCTCAAGCGGATTCCGCGCGAAAAGGTCACCATCCTGACCAAGTCCTTCTCCCGCACCGCCGAGGGGATGCGCAAAGATATCGACCGCTTCCGTCGCGAGGTAGGGACGGACTATTTCGACATCGTACTGCTGCACTGCGTCACACGCGCAGACTGGCCTGAAGAGTGCAAGGGCGCCATGGAGGTGATCAGCGAATTCCGCCAGCGGGGCGTCATCCGTACACACGGAGTGAGCTGCCACACCATCGAGGCATTGCGGACCGCCGCGCGGACCGATTGGGTGCGGGTCGATTTGGCGCGGATCAATCCCGCCGGCGCCCGCATGGATGCCGATCCGCAGACCGTATTGAGCGTTCTCGCCCAGATGAAAGCCGCCGGTAAGGGCGTGATCGGAATGAAAATTTTGGGCGAAGGGACTCTGCGCAAGCGCATCGAACAGGCTCTTCAGTTCGCGCTTTCGCAGTCCTGCATCGACTGCTTCACCATCGGTGCGGAGAACCGCGAGGAACTGGCGGCCCTGATCCGGCGCATCCCCGAGGCGGCTCGCGCCGCATCCCAGATCTCCCAGGCGGCCTGAGGATAAACTGAAGTGACCGTATTTTTCCGCCTGCCTGGAAACGCACATTGAAAGTCGGATTTGTCAGCCTGGGGTGTCCCAAGAATCTGGTGGACACCGAAGTCATGATGGGCCACTTGGCGGCCGAGGGGCACGAACTCACCTCGCATCCGGAAGAGGCCGAGGTAATCGTGGTGAACACGTGCAGCTTTATTGATCCGGCCAAGCAGGAATCAGTGGACGCCATTCTGGAGATGGCGGAATTCAAGAAGCTGGGCAAGACCAAACGTCTGGTGGTGGCCGGATGTCTGGTGGAGCGCTACGGCGCCCAAATCCGCGCATCCATCCCAGAAGTCGACGCCGTCTTGGGGACCAATCAACTGGTGCAGATCGGCGAGGCGGTCAGCGGGACCGCGCCGGCTGGCGCAGCGGACCAGCAGCCCTATCTCTATCACGACCTGACGCCCCGGCTGCGCGCGACACCCCGCCATTACGCCTATCTCAAGATCGCCGAAGGCTGCGATCACCCCTGCGCTTTCTGCATCATCCCGCAGTTCCGCGGCAAGTTCCGCAGCCGACGGCCGGATTCTGTGGAGGCCGAAGCCCGGCGGATGTTCGAGGACGGCGTCGAGGAAATCAACCTGATCGGCCAGGACACGACCAGCTATGGAGAGGATCTGGGGATGCGCCACGGACTGGCGCACCTGCTGGAACGGCTGGCGCGCATCGAGACGCCTGGGCCTAAGTGGATCCGGTTCCTTTATGCGTACCCGAACAAAGTGACCACTGCTCTGCTGGAAACCATGGCCCGTCACCAGGCGCTGGTTCCTTACCTCGACATCCCTTTGCAGCACGCCAGCGCGGCCGTCCTGCGGCGCATGAAGCGCGGCGGATCGGGCGAGGTCTTTTTGAGGCTGATTGAAAAGATCCGGCGCATTGTGCCGGGCGCAGCCATACGCACCAGCATGATTGTGGGCTATCCGGGGGAAACCGCCGCCGAGTTCAACGAACTGTGCCAGTTTGTCGAGGCCGCGCGCTTCGATCACCTGGGCGTGTTCGCTTACTCGGATGAAGAAACCAGCGCGAGCTATCATCTGCCGTACAAGGTGGATCGCCGCACAGCTTACAACCGGCGGCGGCGCTTGATGGCCCTGCAACGCAAAATCAGCCGCCGCATCCGGCGCGCCATGGTGGGAGGCGAGTTTGAAGTCCTGGTCGAGGGCCCTAACCCGGAGACGGATTTACTCTGGCAGGCGAGGCTGGCCACGCAGGCGCCGGAAATCGACGGCGTTTGCTATATCAACGACTTTGAAGGCGCTGCCCCAGCGCCGGGCCAGCGGCGCCGCTTTCGCGCTACCTCCGCGCACGATTACGATTTAATTGGGACGCTGTTGCCATGAAATGCCCAATTTGCAAGAAGGATGTCGCCCTCGGAGATCCGTACATGCCGTTTTGCAGTGAGCGGTGCAAACTGATCGATTTAGGCAATTGGGCTGCCGAGAAATACGTGATTTCGACGCCACTCGCCGGCGAGGACCAAGCCGGCGAGGAGGAACCAGATGAGGACGCCTAGCTTGGCAGACAGGTGCGCTTCGGCGCTGGCAAGCTGGTTCGGCTGTGGGTTTGCCCCGGTAGCGCCAGGTTCGGCCGGCTCACTGGCGGCGGCGGTTTTGGCGGGTTTGGCGGGTCATTACCTGGGTTGGCCGCCGTGGGCGGTGGGCGCGGCCACAGTGGCCGTCCTGCCGTTGGCGGTATGGTCATCCGGCCGTGCGGCCGCCAACACGGGCGAGAAGGATCCCCAGTTCGTGGTCGTAGACGAAGTTGTTGGCCAGTGGATAACTTTGGCTGGGGCCACCTCATCCAACTGGAAGGCGGTGGGAGCAGGATTCGTATTGTTCCGCATCCTGGACATTTGGAAGCCATTTCCCGTGCGGCAGCTAGAAAGATTGGGCGGGGGAGCTGGGATTGTGGCCGACGACCTGATGGCGGGCATTTACGGCGCGCTTGTGTTGTACCTAGCGGGATGTTTCAATCTTTATTGAGTATGGCTACTCGGAAAAACACCGGCGCACGGCCGGAGATCGCAGCGGTCTCGCCTCAGGCCGCCATTGCCGGTGGAGAGGTGCATATCCGTGGCAGGGGGCTCGTCCGCTCCGGGCGGCCCCAAGTGACCTTCGGCGACGTGCAGGCACCGGTCATTGTAGGATCAGACGCGCTGGTGATCGCGCGGGTACCGGAGAACGCTTCGGTCAGCGAACTTGTGCTGTCCAACGGAGAGTCTGCCAGCGCACCCTGGAGTTGCGAGATCGGCGTCCAGATCGCCGACGGACTGCATCCGGTGGCCAATCCGGCTGTGGATTCCGCGGGGTTGATCTTCACAACCTTCAGCGGCTCGCGCGGGCAGAAGACGCCGGTGTCGCTTTACCGGATCGATTTGAATTACCATTTGACGCCGTTTCTCAACGACATCATGAATCCCACTGGCCTGGCCTTCGATCGTGACGGGCTGCTCTACATTTCCAGCCGCTTCAACGGCGTTGTCTACCAGGCCACCCCCAGCGGCAACATGACCGTCTACGCCGAAGGCATGGGAATTGCCACGGGTTTGGCGTTCGACGCAGAGGATAACCTTTACGTAGGAGACCGGGCGGGCACCATTTTCAAGATCGCCAGGGACAAGCAAATTTTCGTCTTTGCGACGTTGGAACCTTCCATTGCTGCCTACCATCTGGCGTTCGGCCCCGACCAGCACCTTTACGTAACCGGGCCCACCACGTCCAGCTACGACTGCATTTACCGCATCGCTCCGACCGGCGAGGTTTCGGTTTTCTACCGCGGCTTGGGGCGTCCGCAAGGTCTGGCCTTCGACGCCGAGGGTAGGCTTTACGTGGCTGCCTCTCTCGGCGGGCGCAAGGGCGTAGTGCGGTTCCAGCAGAACCAGCCTCCGCAACTATTCTTGTCCGGGCCAAACATCGTCGGATTGGCCTTCACGCCGTCTCGCGCCATGCTGGTGGCGACCAACTCCGCTATTTACCGCGTGGATGTCGGCATCCAAGGTCTGTTGCTTCAATAATGAACGCTGAAATTATCGCCGCCGGCTCGGAGATGCTCACCCCGGCGAGGACCGACACCAATTCGCTCTACCTTACCGCCCGTCTGAACGAGTTGGGCATCGAAGTGGTGGGCAAGTCGATTGTCGGCGATGATCGCGCGCGCATGGCCCATATGATCCGAGGCGCGCTGGCGCGCGCCGACCTGCTGCTGATAACGGGCGGCCTCGGTCCCACCGAAGACGACGTGACGCGCGACGCCGTGGCCGAGGCGCTGGGCGTGGGTCTGCACTTTAACGAGGAGGTCTGTGCCGCCATCGAAGCCCGTTTCATGCGCATGCAGCGCAAAATGAGCGAAATTAACCGCCGCCAGGCCTATGTTCTCGAGGGCGCCCAAGTTCTACCCAACGACCGGGGCACGGCCCCGGGACAATGGATCGAGATGGGCGGTAAGATCGTGATTCTGCTGCCGGGCCCCCCTAATGAGATGCGCGCCATGTTTGACGGGCAGGTTTCCGAGCGGCTGCGGAGGCGGGTTCCACCCCTGGTGATCCGTAGCGTGGAGCTTCGCGTGGCGGGCATGCCGGAGTCGGATCTCGACCAGCTCATCGCGCCTGTCTACACCAGGTATTCGAATCCAGCGACCACGGTGCTCGCCTCCCCCGGCGATATCCAGATTCATTTCCGCGCCCGCGCGGAGACGGAAGCCGAAGCCGAAGCGCTGCTCAAAGAACTGGTGGACCAGGTGGCTCCGCTGCTGGGCGACCGGTTGTACACGCGCAGCGGAGAAGCGCTCGAAAAAGTCGTGGGGGATCTGCTACGCCAGCGCCCCGCCACTGTCGCAATCGCCGAGAGCTGCACCGGCGGCGGGCTGGGGGAACGGATCACGAGCGTCGCCGGCAGTTCGGATTACTTCGCGGGCGGGTTCGTCACTTACACGAACCGCATGAAGATTCAACTGCTCGGCATCTCCGAAGAATTACTCGAACACCACGGCGCAGTGAGCGAAGCCGTGGCCCTCGCCATGGCGTGCGGGGCGCGGCAGCGCACGGGCGCCACCTACGCACTCTCCACCACCGGCCTTGCGGGGCCGGAGGGCGGCACGCCGGAAACACCCGTGGGCACGGTCTACATCGCGCTGGCAGGCGAGAATAGCGCCAGCGCACGCAGATTTCAGTTCTTGGGCGACCGGGGCCGCATTCGCGGCTTTGCCGTGCACTACGCGCTGGACATGCTTCGCCGCGCGCTGGCCGCCACCGAGTAGTTCGAACCGCGCGGTAGCCTACAGTCTGGCGATATCCAGCCCCGCGTCCCAGACCTCTTCGGAACGCAGCAACTCGTCCCAGGTGATTTCGCGCCCGGCATAGGCGGCGTTGCGCCCCAGCATCGCGCTCAGAGCGGAGTCGGCGCCGCCCTGCGCTTCCGCCAGCAGGTTGCCGCTGGTGATGCTAGCAATAAAGGCGCGCTGTTTGTTGGGATCGGCGTCATCAAGCGCGCCCTTGAAGACGCCGGCAACCGCGGCTTTGGTGTCGGTGATCTGGCCGGGTTTGGCCTGAATGGGAAACTCCCACGGCTCGTCGCCGGTAATGCGCACGGGGCTGTCGTAGTGAGCTTCCGCGTTGCCTCGCGTGCCGAAATAATGCATGGCCACATTCCAGGAGCCCTTGATGAACTGCGTCGAGTTCATGGTAATGTGCACGTCGCCGGGATAGGTGTACTGGCAGTTGAAATGACTCCAGCAGTCGCCCTGATCGGTGCGGCCCGCGCGTCCGCCCGCGCCCACGGCCTTCAGGGGGTGCGCCTGCAACATCCAATTGGTCACGTCGATGATGTGGATGTTCTGCTCGACGATGATGTCGCCGCTCAGCACGCGGTCGTGGACCCAGTTGCGCAAGCGGCGCGCAGCGGGCGAAACACCCGGCCACTCGGGACGGGTTAGAGCTCCGGCGTAGTAGTAAGTCAGGCCGCAAA
>CAYSBM010000026.1:9645-14445 GCA_964429095.1 uncultured Solibacteraceae bacterium
CGCAAACGGCCGAGCCTATGGCGCCCTGGAGGACGCGCCGGACAAGTTCCACGAAGGGCGTAGCCTGCCGGATCTGGAATCCCACAGCCAGGCTCACTTTGCCGCTAGCCTTCTCACCGGCTCGCATGACCCGCTTGGCGCCGGGCACATCCACGGCCACCGGCTTCTCCACATAGACGTGCTTGCCCGCAGCCACAGCTTTTTCCAGATGCTCGGGATGGAAATAGGGAGGTGTAGCGATGTATATGGCGTCGATTTGCTTGGATTGCAGGATGCGTTCACAGGCGTTGGGGCCCTGGAAAAGTTGCGTGGCATCAATGGCCGGCAGGTTTTGCCTAGCCAGCGCCGCATCCAGGCGTTTCTTGGCTTCCACAACCCGGTCTTCGAACAAGTCCGCCAGGGCGCTCACATGCGCGCCGGCGTTGCTGATAAAGCCGCTGGCAACTCCCGTACCGCGGCCTCCGCAGCCCAGCAGTCCGAGCCGGACGGTGGAGTTGCGCTGTGTGCCCCGCACCAGTTCCGGTTTCAAAATAAGCAGATTGGCTGCGGTGGCGGCGCGCAGAAAATCCCTGCGGGGGGTTGAAGAGAAATGAGTAGTCAAGGTTCGGCCTCCCGAAACGGAATCGAAGCTTCGGAGTTGGAATGATAACGCTCACAGGATGTGAAACTCAAGCCCGGCTGGAAACGCGGTGATAGTCTGAAAAGATGAGAGGTTTTTTTCTGCTGCTTCCCGCCTTGTTATCAGCGCAAGCTCCTGCCCCCAAAGCCGCCGCCCTGAAACCTAAGGCGGCTGCCCGCCCGGCGGCAACCAAACCCGCGGCCCCCAAAGTGGTTACCCCGGCCCCGCTGGCCACCGATGAGGAGAAGATCGTCTACTCCATCGGACTCTCGATTCACCGCAACCTGGCAAGGTTCGACCTGAGTCCGGCGGAGATTGAAATTCTCAGGCGGGGCATCGGCGACGCGGCGGCGGGCAAGCCGGAGGTAAATATCGACGAGTGGGGACCCAAGATCGAGTCTTTGGCGCAGGCTCGGGCTGCGCGCCTGGCGGAACGGGAAAAGGCGGCGTCGCAGGTGTATCTCGATAAAGCCGCCGCCGAGCCCGGCGCCATACGGACCCCGTCGGGTTTGATCTACCGAGAGCTGCGGCCCGGCACAGGCGCTTCCCCAACGGCTACCGACACGGTCCGGGTACATTACCGCGGCACACTGGTGAACGGCACGGAGTTCGACAGTTCCTACCGTCGCAACGAGCCCAATCAGTTTGGGCTCAAGGAAGTGATCCCTTGCTGGACCGAGGGGTTGCAACGCATGAAGACTGGCGGGAAGTCCCTGCTGGTCTGCCCCTCCAGCATCGCCTACGGAGACAGGGGCCGCCCCCCGATTCCGGGCGGCGCCGCGCTGATCTTCGAGGTGGAACTGCTGGAAATCGTGCAGGTCGCCAAGTAAGGCCGGCCGCTCTTGGTCAGGCCAACTGCGACTCCCAGATGCGGACGCCGAAACGGCTCAGGTGGATAGGGATGTTCTTGTAGGCGGGGTTGGCGTCCTCTATATCCCGCAACATGGCGCGCTTGCTGACGCGGTCTGGTCCGCTCAGCAATGTTACCGAACCTCCGGCCCCTCCGGCTCCGTTGACTTTCCAACCCAGAGCGCCATGGCGTTTGGCGATGTCGATGATTTCCTGATGATGTTTGCCGATCAGTGCCGGATGCAGGTTAGCCTGCGCTTGGTTGTTCTCAATCATGGCCCTGCCCAAAGCCTCGAAATCGCCGGCCATGAGCGCATCCTTACTCCGTGCGGCCGTGGCGCGCAGCGGCCGCAACTTAGCGGCCTCCGGCCCGGCGTCCTCCAACTCGCGAATCACCATCTGGTGCGTTTCCGAAGACGAATGCGACATGCCGACGAAGATCAGCGACAGCCGGCCCTCCAGATCCCACCACACTGAATCGGGCACGCGGATGGGACTGACACTGGCGTGCGGATATTCATACATGTCGATGTAATTGATGCCTCCGTAGGCCGAGGCGATCTGGTCCTGAATGCCGCACTGCTGTTTGAGCAACTGCGTTTCGATAATCTGCGCGGCGCTGGCGATTTCGTGCGCGGTCATGCGGCCTGGAGTCAAGCAATCCAGCGCGCCGATCAGGGCCACGCTGACCGCGGCCGAGGTGCCGGTAGAGCAGCCGCCGGGGGCCTCACTATGGATGGAGACCTCGATGGCCACGTCGCGCGGGACATGCATGTAATCGATGGCCGCTTCAAGCAGCGGGTGCTTATCGTAGTTGCCCTGGGGCTCGGCGATGGTATAGCGCTGGCCGTAGTTTTCGGCGTTGATGGTGATGCGCGCGCGTCCGCCCTGGTGCTCGAACACGCGCATCTGTACCTCAGCGTATGGGTAGACGGCGATATTGAACACACGCCCGTAGCGGGCGAACCATGTATCGGTCCAGCCGCCGTTGTCGCAAATGCGAATGGGCGCGACGCTGTTGACAATACGCAGAAGCTTCCGCTCTTCGCTCATGGCAATTCCCTATCCTAGACCATCCGCGCCAGGCGGCGGACCTCGTCTCCGGTTAATGCGCGGCCGTATAGCCGGACATCTCTCAGCGCCCCGTCGAAGGGCCGCCGGGGGCCCCATCCTACACGCAGCGGAGCCTGTGTCCCCATGCCGAACTCGTCCGGGCTGAACGGTTCGGAGGTGGCTGCCAGCCGGCCCTCCACGTAAAGTTCCAGCCGTCCACCACGGCGCACCGCCGCCAGGTGGCGCCAGCCGCCGTCCAGCTCGTAATCCCAGCTCACGTTGCGCCCCGCCTCGAAGCACCAAACCCGGCCACCCGGCAGCGTGCCGCAAAATAGTTTGCCCCGGTAGAGGGCCATGGTCCAGGCGCGGCGGTATTTGACCCCGGGAGTCAGATCCACACGGCCGGTGCTGGTCCAGCGGCGTTCGCCGTCATAGCGGTAGACCTCGGCCAGCGGAAGCGTGCCGGCATAGAGCTTGCCGTTGTGGACCACCATCGCCATGCTCTCCAGCTCATCGCCCAGGCGTCCGCAATCCACCCATTGGGAACCGCCCTCGTAACGAAAAACCGTGGACCGCGGCCAAGTGGCTACATGCAGCTTGCCTTCATATGTTGCGAACCCATAGCCTTGCGTGGTATCCGGAAGCTCACCCACCTTTTCCCAGTTCTGGCCGCCATCGTAGCGGAAGATCTGCCCCACATCGTAGCTGGTTCCGTAAAGCCGCCCGTTGTGAACGGCCAGCGTATTGATGCGCTTGCCGGCTCCGTTGCCGCAGAACCGCCACCGCCGCTCCCCTTCGTAGCAATAGACTGCCGCCGTCCGGTAGAACGAGGAGGCATACAAGCGTCCCTGAAACGCCACCATGGAATGGATGGCCGTAATACCGCCCGGATTGCCGCAATCGGCCCAGCGTTCACCGCCCTCGTAACGGAACACCCGGCCGCCGGGGGTTTGATTGGCCGATGCCGTCAGAGATGAGCCCCCTAAGTTGTAGCAAGCCGTGCCGGCGTAGAGAGCACCATTCCATACGGCGAGACTGGCTACGGAATTGGACCCGTCCGGGCTGCCGCAGCGGGCCCACCGGGAACCGCCTTCCCAGCGGTAGACGCTCCCTGCCCCGCCGGTTTCGGGTTCGCAGGTGGCGGCGTAGAGGCTGCCTTGATGGACAGCCAGCGAAAACACCAGAACCGCGTTGCCGGGCCGGCCGCAGTCGGTCCAGGGTTGGCAGATGCGGCCATTGTCAATGCCGAACTGGACATGCCGCCAGTTGGCCTGGGCGCAGTTGACACCAGTGTGGGTTGCGATGGCGAAGTTAAGACCTCGCCGGGCGTCGGGGTCAAACATCGAAAGGATGTCCCCACCTTCGTCGCCCGGGTTCACCCACGCCGAGATCGAAAAATCCCCGGCGCCCAACGGAGGCGCGGACTCCTGGATCAACGCGCCGCCGGAGGGATTCCAGCGCTTCAGGGGGCCGCTGGCGGCGCCGGCCGGCGTCAAGGCCCCCGCAACGAGCAAGGAACGGCGCGGCAGGCGCGTGCTCATGGCAGCATCACCATGGAGAGCTGCTCCGGCAAAGGCAAGGACTTTGTCAGGTTGAAATCGTTCCGCAACTGGATAAATAGCCTCTCTTTCGCCGTCCAGTACAGGATCTCGTGATCATAGCGGGCCAGCATGCTGTCGAGGAAATACGGGCGGTTCTCCTCCAGCCAGAGCCGCCGGTATTCGGCCTTGCGCTGCACCATAGCGTCGCGTATGTCTTGGACCAAGCCATTCGTGGAGCTTATGGCCCCGAGAAGCGAAGTAGCGCGTTCCGGGTTGTCGAGGGCCTCGCGGTACAGCTTGCCAATCTCATTGGCCAGTTGCACTCGCATGAGAGCGGTGTCGGCGCGTAAGGCGGCGAACCGCAGGTAGTCCACCGTCCGTGGATGCAGCCGGGCCTTGTCGGAGCTGGCGGCTAGTTGGATTGAGGTCCGCTCGGCCAGCGTCCGAATCTCGCCCGCCACCGGCAGCAGGCGGCGCACCCAATCGGCGCCAGAGCGAGAGAACGGATCAAACCAGAACAGACCGTCGGAGGCATCGGAGAACTTGGCCGCTTGCAGCAGTTCGTTGATCCGTGCCAGGTTGCGGATCGCCTCGATGAAGTCCTTGCCGGCGTTACGGTAAAAAGCCCAGTCGAAGGCCTCGTCGAACTTCCCCCTGTCCACCAGTCCGGACTGCCAGGAGGCGGCGGCGGAAAACACGATGGGGTGCCAGGCCATATTGACCAGAGCTTCGCCGTCG
>CAYSBM010000027.1:0-792 GCA_964429095.1 uncultured Solibacteraceae bacterium
TCACGCCTGAATGCGTCTGGCCGAGGGGTGCGCCTCAGTCCATCGGGCTTGCCAGCGGCGCTGCGGTAACCCTCAAAATAGCGAATAAGCCGTCCGTCAGCCGGTACGTCATCGCTCTGGAAGGGGGTGATCTGCCAAGACCGCTATTGGCGTCCGCAGATGCGGCGTCGGGCGCATCGTTCACCTACACCACGATCAACGTTCCCGCTGGTGGCCCATACCTCATACGGTTGGCGGCCCACGATGCTTCGGGCCGCGTCTTGTATAGCGCCAAGTTGTCAGCAATCAACATTACTCAGGGCGCAAGCATGGAGGCCAGCCTGGATCCGGTCCCTCTCACTGTCGCCCTAGACGCCGCCACGCCAACGGCCGCCGCTCCGGCAAGCAACGTGGACTTGGCTTTCGACCTGACCGACCGGGGCAGCCTGTCAACGCCAGGACCGGAAAACTGCGATGTGATCTTTGGAGATAGTCCAGCTTCCCTAAGCAACCACCGGTCTGGGGCGCTGATTCTGAACGGGGAAGACGCCTTCGGCAACACTACCTACCGCTGCTCGGTGAGCCTCGCCTTGCCTAATGACGGTTCTGATTTGTATTACCAGCTCCAGACCCCTCTGGTAGATTTCATCGTGGATGGCATCACGCTATGGCTCATGGGCCCTACAGTCATGCCGCAACGGCTGGCGGCCCATGTCGAAGTCACCATCGCCACCACGCCCCCAGGACTTACCGTCACCGTCGACGGAGCGGCCTACACCACCCCGCGCACCTTCGCCTGGACCCCCGGCTCCC
>CAYSBM010000027.1:892-9607 GCA_964429095.1 uncultured Solibacteraceae bacterium
GCCGCAACCCCGAAGCTACCCTGCTGGACCGCCCCCGCTCGGTCACCGCCCACTTCAGCGCTCCGGCTGGCGTCACCATCGCCACCACGCCCCCAGGACTCACCGTCACTGTCGACGGAGCGGCCTACACCACCCCGCGCACCTTCGCCTGGACCCCCGGCTCCCTCCACACCATCGCCGCCGCCACCCAGAGTACCCCCGACGTCCGCTACGTCTTCCAAAGCTGGAGCGACAGCGGCGCCGCCTCCCACACCATCACCGCTCCCTCTGCCCCACTCACCCTCACCGCCGCCTTCTCCCTCAAGTACAAGTTCACCCTCACGGTGGATCCGCCCCAGGCCGGCTCCATCTCAACCAACGTGCCTCTGGAGGAGGGCTACGCCTACGGCTGGATCGGCATCACCGCCACCGCCAACCCCGGCTACCAGTTTGTGAACTGGACCGGCGACACCAACAGCAGCCGCAACCCCGAAGCTACCCTGCTGGACCGCCCCCGCTCGGTCACCGCCCACTTTGTGGCTTTGGATGCAGCCGATATGGCAGCCGCCAGCCACTGAGACCTGCCGCGCGTCTCACGCCACCTTGGCGTGTGTCAGTTGGCTGTACTTGAGAGGCCGCGGCGCGCGGAGCCGCTACTTGATTTCCTTGCTGTTGGCTGTGGCTGGTTCCGGGCCCCAGTTCTCGCGGATGACCATGGTCTGGTCGGAGAAGAAACTCCGGCGGCCGGTGCTGTTATAGACGGTGGGGTTGACGTTCAAAGTGTAACCGTTGGGCCCGCCGACAAGGATGAAGTTGTAGCCGCTCTTGGTGCCGCCGGCCAGATCGCCGGGGATTAGGTCCGCCGCGTTGGGGCCGGGCTGTCCGCTGGCTGGCGGGCCGAGCTCAGCCATGTTCGCCGCGAAACGGCCGTACTGCGAATAATATTGCGTTTGAGCCGTATGCACGGTCGAGATCATGCGGATGGCGGCCATTTCCTGTGAATACATCCGCGCCTTGTCCAGCTTCGGCACCGCAATCGCCGCGATGATCAGGATGATCGCGATCACGATGAGCAACTCCATCAATGAGAAGCCCTTTTGTTTGCGTCGCATGGCAGATTCCTTCAGGGACAGCACCCACCTCCCATTCTAGAATGACGCGCCGGCCCCGATCTTCGTGCAAGCCTCCCGCTCAGGCGTGTAAGACGGCGCGCATCTGATCCACCGACCGGATGAGACTCGCCACTTGGCCGCCCTCCGGCAAATACTCCATAGCCATGACGCCGGAGAACCCGCCCTTGTCAATAGTTCTGTAAACGCTTGGAAAATCAATCGTTCCCCGTCCTGGTTCGTTGCGCACCGGCGCATCCGCCACGTGAAAGACGCTGGTGTAAGGGACAGCTTCGGCCAAGGTAGGCAACAGGGTTCCGGTCTGCACCTGCTGGTGATAGATATCATAGAGCAAACGCACGTGCGGGCTGTTCACCTCCTTCACCAACTTCAAACCCACAGCGCAGTCAGTGAGGAAAAACCCTTTGTGGTCTTTTTTCGCGTTGAGCGGCTCCACGATGAGCGTGACGTCGGCCTCCGCAGCCAGATCGGCCGCCCGTTTGGCGCCTTCGAGCATGCTCGCGTATTGCTCCTCGTACGTGCGCCCGGTGATGGCGTCGCCGCTCATCAGAATGATGTAGGGGACTTCAAGCCTGCGCGCATAGGCGATTGCCTGTTTGACGTCCGTGAGGAACCCATCGCGCTGCGCCGGATCAACCATCGAGACCGGACGCTTCTTCCAGGCCGGCTGGGCCAGAATGGCGTCAATCCCCATACCGAAGGAACGCACCAGCCTCTTATAGCGCGCGGTCTCTGCCTCGCTCCACTGGAGATGCTCGGATACTAGCTCGACCGATTGTATGCCCGCCCTGGCCGCGGCCTCGAGGCGCTCTGCGATAGAGCCTTTGAGGGTCCACAGCATCACGGAAGAGGTGATGTTGGCCCGCTTGGGCGGCGCTATCTGCGCAGTCACGGCCGAGGGGGCAACGGCCGCGCCGCTCACGCGTAAGAACTCCCGTCTCAGCATTCTGGTCTGACGACACTATAGCCGCGGCCGGGGACCACCGTCAACCATACCGCGAGACGGCCAACACACCGGCGGCGCATTTGCCAACCAGAGCCAGCCGCACGGCGCGCCGGCTTAAGGCTGTCCGCGCAGCGTTTGCTTCACTCAGCCGCTCCCGCGCATTGAGGCGCCGGTCCCGCCGACTTGGGAGTCTCGATAATATATTCTTCTATGTCCAGGAATCACCAGTCATGGTTCATCGCGGCTGTACTGGGTCTGCTGACCGTCCTCCCGCTTTGTGAGGCGCAATCCGGGCCGCCGTCCATCGCCGACGGCGGAGTTGTGAACGCCGCCAAGTATACCGCCGATCTGGCGCCCGGCGTTATGGCAAGCATTTTCGGCACAAACCTGGCGGCGGCGGTAGAATCCAGCACCGCGCGCATCCTGCCGTCCGACATTGCAGGTGTGAGCGTGGAAATAACCGACGGCGCCGGCACGACTGTTAAGGCTCCGCTGTATTTCATTTCACCGGGCCAAATCAACTTTCAGATGCCTTTCGGGCTCACGCCAGGCGCTGTGCAGGTGCGTGTGAGAACGCCGAAAGGCCTTAGCGCCCCGGCAGCCGCTCTCATCCAGACGGTGGCCCCGGCCCTGTTCACGGTGGATGGTTCCGGATCGGGCGAGCCGTTCGTCTTGCACGGGGCCGATTACAGCGTTGTGCGCGCATCCAGCCCTGCTCTGCCGGGCGAGTACCTGGTCTTGAAGGCCACCGGACTGGGAGAGGTGACGCCGGCGGCCCTCGCCGGACGCCCGGGAGGCGATAACGGAGAATGGGGTCCTCTCAACTGGATCCTGAACGAGAACAAGCCCTCGGTTTACATCGGAGCCCGGGAGGTCCCCATCCTGTTTTGGGGACTGATGCCCCGATTCGCCGGCGTGTACCAGCTGAACGGGCAGGTGCCCGCGGACGTCGCGCCTGGTCTTTACCCGGTGCAGATCCGCGCCGCGGGCTATAGCAGCCAATCGGGCCTACCGGTCTACATCGGCCGGGAGGCGCCGGTAGTGGCTGGGGCGACGGTTTCCTCAGCGGGCGGCACGGTGAGCGGCGGCGGCATGACGGTCAGCTTCCCGGCCGGCACGTTCGCCGCGCCAGCCAGCGTCAGCATTCTCAAGCCCAATGACTACCAGCCTGGCGGAGATGCGCAGATTAGCGATGTATTCACCCTGCGGGGGTTGCCGGCCGAACTCAACCAGCCGGTAAACATCACTATTGCTCTGCGCCAGACTCCCCCTGCCGGGGCTGAAACACTGGTGGCGATGAGTTCCGGGCCGGGCGTGCAGGGCACGGGGACGGAGTTTCTGGAGGCCGTCATCGAAGGCAATAGCGCGCGGGTGACGCTGCCGCCTTCCGGAACCTCGGGCGGCGCGCCGGTTAGCGCCAATCCCGCCGCCACGCGTCTGGCAAGCAGCAATCCCCCGGTCAACACCGCGCAAGAGTCCGGTCCTGAGGTCAGCTTCTACGTAATGACCTTCTATTGGCGCGAGATGAGCGCCGGCGGGCATTTCATGATTTTTTACCCCTCCGGCGATTCCTCACTGCACTCGAAAGTGGCCGTCATTGGCCAGATACTCGAAGACGCCTACGCCAAAATCGCAGATCTCGGGCTGAGTTGGAGCATCCGCAGGCGCTGGCCCATCCGGGTGGTGATCCGTCCGATGGAGGGCAGCGATCAGGATAAATGGGGCGTGGCCGAGCCATCGTTGTTGGGCAAGGACTACTGGAGCCTGACGCTCAACTCCAACAAACTGGCGGGCGACGGCGTCAGTAACAGCTTTCGAGCCACCATCGGCCACGAACTATTGCATGTGATGCAGGATCTATACGATCCCCGTAGCGCTTACCGGGTGGCCAAGTTTCCCAGCCCGTGGTTTTGGTATTGGGAAGCGGCCAGTACGTGGTTCGAGTCGGTCATGCTGAACGATGAGAGCTACATTCCCAGCACCGTCAGCGAGGACAACTATGCCTTCGCCACCCGGCATGGCCTGGAGTATGAGCCGGGCGATCGGAGCGCAGTACAGAGCCACGGCTATGGGGCTTCCATGTTCCTTCAGTACCTGACGAAGACCACCAGCCGGAATACGGTCGGCGAAACCATCAAGCTTGCCGCCGACCGGGCGCCTGGATTGCTGGCCGCATCGCGTTACAGCCCCGTAGAGGCCATGAATTCCGTCTACGGCTTGCTGGGTGATAAATGGGTCCAGTTCATTGAAAAGTACGCGGAGGGCAAGATTTACGCCAGTGAATTTCCTCCCATCGGGTTGATCATTGCCCAGAAGGCCGGCAGTTACGAGTTCACGCAGGACAGCGATACCGGCGTTACCTTCACCTGGAATAGCCCTGACCTGAGCGCGCGCGTATTCCAGCTCAAGTTTACGCAAGCCTGGCCCAATAACACCAAGGTGACGCTGAGCTTCGATGCCGCCGGCGATTATGCGAAGGCGTTCCTTTACCGTGTCACGGCAACTGGCTGGAGCAAGGCGGGCTCCTTCCGCGACTCGATCACGCTGGACAACGCCGAACAGTTACAGAAGGATGGAGCGCAGTTGATCATTGTTGTGGCCGATGGCAGCGGCGCCGGCAAGTACAAGTCTCAAACGCTAACCAAACTGCGAGTGCAGAAAGGCGGAGACTTGCTTGCGCTACTCCAGAAGAAAACCAAGATCAAACACACGCTTTACGGGACGATAACCTGTGGCGGCGGCGGTGGAGGTTCGATGGTCGGAACGCTTTACTCGAAGGGTCCGATCAGCTGGGCCGGGCCCAGCTTCCGCGTGGAAACCAGCGATTCCGACCTGATTAGCTCGGGTGAACCGCCCTATGACCTCGTCATCACAGGCACACGATCTTCAGACGCGCTGAGCCTGGTCAGCCTGAACTACCAGCGCTACCGAAAGTACGATAAGACCTACACGGATTCCGGCGGCACGGAGTGGTACACCTACGACGAGCGCCAGGAACAATGGAGCGTGAGCAATGTAGGCCTGGCGAATGATGCCAGCGATATTTTGCAAGGAAAGGCCATTCCCCGCTACCAGGCGAAAGGGGCGGCGGGCGCTTCGGCGGTTACGGGTTTCACCTATGTGCACAAGTACTGGACTGGACTAAAGAAGGACTTCAGCTCCAGCAAAATCAACGAATCGTCGTGCGGCATCAGCATTTCCAACGATGGCGTGGTAACCGACTTTTTGAATTGAGCCCCCAGCCTGGCCGCGCCACCCCTTGCGGCCGCCGCTGCTAGAGCGCCGCCTGCGCTTGCGCTTCGGGCGGCGCAAGGGCGGCTTTCACCTTGCTAAGCAAGGAGTTGAGCGAAAACGGCTTTTGTAAGAACACCGCGTTCTCGGGCAAATCGGACGCCAGGGCGACGTCCCGGCTCGAATAACCGAAGATATAAATGGTCTTCAAATCGGGATGCGCCTTTGCAATTTGGCCGGCCAGTTCGGCGCCGGTCAGGCCGGGCAGAGCCATCCCAGTGATCAATAAGTCGATGGGACCCGGCTGCGCGGCCGAAACCCGCAAGGCCTGCTCGGCATCGGCGGCTTCCAGCACGCGATACCCGTTCCGTTCCAGGATCTTGCGCACCAGCGCGCGGATACCTCCTTCTTCTTCGACCAGCAGGACGGTCTTCAACACAGCAGCCGGTTCTTCGGCGGGCAGAGCTTCCTGGATGACGGGGGCACCAGCCTCAGCCGCGGCAGGTTCGGCGGAGCGGGCGGTCATCGGCAGGTAAAGGCGGATTGTGGCGCCCTGTCCGGGGGCGCTCTCAACCTCGATGTCACCCCCGCACTGCTTCACCAGGCCGTAGGTGAGCGCCAGCCCCAAACCCGCGGCTCGCGAAGGGTCCTTGGTTGTGAAGAACGGTTCAAACAGGTGCTGGCGCACTTGATCGTCCATGCCCCGGCCGTTGTCGGTGACCGTCAGCGTGGCGTAATCACCCGGTTCGAGCGACAGCGCCGCCGGGCCCTCCTCCTCAGTCACCGTGCACCGCCCGGAGGCGATGCGCACCAGGCCGCGGGCTGCAATCGCGTCTCGAGCGTTAGCCGCCAGATTGAGGATCGCTTTCTCCAATTGCACAGGATCTGTGCGGATAGGTCCGAGGGCGGGATCCAGCGACATTTCCAAGTCGATGGAGTCGCCCAGCAAACCGCGCAGCCGGCTCTCCATGGCGCGCAGCATGGTGTTGAGATCAACCTCCCGGGTCTCAACCACCTGCCGCCGCGCGAACGCCAGCAAGGTCTTGGTGATCGCCGTAGCGCGATCAGCCGCGCTGAGGATCTCTTCGGCATCCTCCCGCAGCGGGTCGCCTGGTTTCAGTTCGCCGGCGATCTCCTGCGCGTAGCCGGTGATGACCATGAGCAGGTTATTGAAGTCGTGCGCCATGCGCCCGGCCAGACGCGACAACGCTTCCAGCTTTTGTTCCTGAAGCGCCTGCTGTCGGCTAAGATGCTGAGCCGTAACTTCCAGCATCAATCCGCGCAAGCGGACCGGCTTGCCGGAGGCATCCCGCGAGGGCCGGATGATTTCCCGTAGCCAGACCACACGGCCATCGGCCGCCACGACACGGTACTCGCATTCGTGCGCCACGCCATGGAGGGCGGCGGCGCGGTGAAACGCCAGCGCCAGGTCGCGGTCTTCCGGATGCACACGCCGCTCCCAAAAGTCGGGAGTCTCCAGCCATTTCTGGACGGGGAACCCCAGCAACTCCTCCCCGCGGCGGTTCACGTAGGTGAATTGCAGAGTGGCTGCGTCGCGCTCCCACACGATGGCGTCCAGATCGTCGATCAATTCCTGGTAATGCGGCTCGGCGCCCTTGGGAACGGTCTCCAGCCGCCCCACTGCGCTCAAGTCTTCAAGCGCGATTAAGACGCCCGCCTCTTCGCCATCGACAGGTTTCAGACGGCTGATCCCTGCCACCAACAACTGCACGCCCTGCTTGGCCGGCGCTTCCAGAACGATATTGCGGCGCGGTGCCCCCGACTCAAGCACTCCGGCTATCTGCTCAGCCAACCCGCTCACCGGCAACAGGTCTGTGACACGCCGTCCCAGCACATCCTCGCTGGAGACATTGAGCATCTCGAAAGAACGCTGATTGGCCGAGATCACCCGCAGATCCGGTGAGATCACCAGTAACGCGTTGGGTAGCCCGGAAACGATTTCCTGGTAATAGTGGCGCTCCGCCTCAAACAGGGTGAGCAGACGGGAGACCTCCCGGCTCTTCCAAATCTGTCGATCGACACGTAGCATGCGCGCCTTCCTCTAACCCAGTGTTGCCCGCGAACTCTCGCCCGGCAAGGTCTAAAATGCAGTACTAGCAGGCCCTTCAGTAGCAGTACGTTGGTTCTAGCAGGCGCCGCGGCTCGAGCCCGGCGCCGTTACCGCCGTATGATGGTAGGGGAAAGGATTCACTTCTAACATATGAGTCAAGCAGACATGTTTTCCCTGGAAGGGAAGGTGGCCGTGGTGATTGGCGGCGGAGGAGTGCTGGCGGGTGAAATCGCCATGGGTCTGGCTCGCGCCGGCTCGGATGTGGCCATTTTCGATTTCAATGGGGCGGCCGCGGAATCGCGCGCCGAAGCCATTCGCGCCCTGGGGCGCAAGGCCATAGGCGTGCAGGGCGATGCAACCAAGAAGGCTGATTTGGAACGGGCCTTGCACGAGACGCAGGCCGCCTTGGGACCGGTTACCATTTTGCTGAACGCCGCAGGCATCAACTCGGGCACGCCTTTCTTTGAAATCACCGAGGAAGAATACCAGCGCATCATGGATGTGAATTTGAAAAGCGTGTTCCTGGCCTGCCAGGTATTTGGCAAGGCCATGATCGAGGCAGGCAAAGGCGGCTCGGTCATCAACATCTCGTCGGCTTCCAGCGGTCCGCCGCTCTCGAAGGTGTTTACTTACAGCGTTTCCAAAGGCGGGGTCAACCAAGTCACGCAGTTTCTGGCGCGCGAGTGGGCCACGCAAGGGGTGCGCGTGAACGCCATTTTGCCGGGCTTTTTTCCCGCCGAGCAGAACCGCAAGCTGTTGACGCCCGAGCGCACGGCGGCCATTCTGGGCCACACTCCCATGGGACGTTTCGGCGAAGCCAAGGAATTGGTGGGCGCAGCGGTGTTTCTGGCTTCTGATCAGGCTTCCAGTTTCGTCACCGGTGCCATCTTGCGTGTGGATGGCGGATTCGGCGCGATGACCATTTGATAGACTGGCTTCTCAGGAGAATGCCGATGAGCCAAGCGAACCTGTCACGCCGGGGATTTGTACACACAGCCGCTGCCGCCACGCTGGCCCGGGGCGCCAACGACCGGATCTCGATCGGGCTCATCGGTGCGGGCGGCCGGGGCGGCGCGCTGATGGGCGCGCTCGAAAAGAACAAAGACCTGAATTTCGCCATCACCGGGATCTGCGACGTCTACCGGCCGAACCGCGAGCGCGCCGTCGAGCGCGCCGCGAAGACTTACGGCGTCACACCGCGCGCCACTACCGACTATGAGGAACTTCTGAGCTGGAAGGACATCGACGCGGTTCTCATCGCCACCCCGGACTACTGCCACAGCATCATGCTCAAGAAGGCCGTCGAAGCGGGTAAAGACGCCTATTGCGAAAAGCCTATGGGCGTGGTGTTTGAAGAC
>CAYSBM010000027.1:9617-14419 GCA_964429095.1 uncultured Solibacteraceae bacterium
GCGGTGAAAAGCAGGGATCGCGGGGTGAAGAGCGGCACCCAGCGGCGCAGCGATCCGGCGCACATGGCGGCCGCCAAGCTCATGCAGTCCGGGATTCTGGGCAAAGTGGCGCGCGTCGAGATTTCGATGAATTTCCAGCATCCGCGTTGGCGGCGAAACGATAACGACCAGGTGAAACCGGCCGACGTGGACTGGAACCGGTTCCTGATGGGCCGCCCGGCGCGGCCCTTCGACGCGCGGCTGCTTCGCGAATGGCAACTATTCCGCTACAACACCAACGGCATCGCCGGTTTGTGGATGTGCCACTTCATCGACCTGGTGCCGTGGTTCCTGGAGGATCCCTACCCCTCGAGCGTTGTTTCCGCCGGCGGCGTTTACTTGTGGAAGGACGGCCGTGAGACATCGGACGTGTTCCAGTCGCTGCTGGAGTATCCCAAGGGATTTCTGGTGAGCTTCGCCATGAGCCTGATCACCAACGCCGGCAACCGCAATCATTGGTTCGGAACACGCGGCGTACTGGAGATGGACAAGTGCCTGATCACGGGCGAAGGCAGTCAGATGCCCGATAAGATTGAGAAGCCCATTCACTTCGCTCCCGAGCCGGGTCAGCCTGATTCCACCGTCGCGCACATGAAGAACTTTCTCGAATGCCTGCGCAGCCGGCGGCGGCCCCATGCCGACATTCAGGCCGGATTCTCGCATGCCGTCGCAGGCTGCATGGCGGCGCGGGCGTTGGAAACCGGGCGGCGCATACGATTCGACGCGCAGCGGCTGGAATTGCTGTAGCACGATCGAGCTGCGTCTTAGTGTTGTATGATGCCGGATGATGGCTGGCAAACGAGTTTCCAGGCGTGACTTTGTAGGCGGAGGTTGGTCCGCCCCCCTCATCATTACCACCCGTGCCTTGGGCGGCGGCGGCGTGCCGGCCGCCAGCGACCGTATCGCCATTGCCTTTATCGGCGTCGGTACGCGCGGCGGAGACGGGCTGGTGAAGCACTTCACCAAGTTGGCCGAATGCCAATGCCTCGCCACCTGCGATCCCTTTACTGACCGGCGCGAGAAATGGGCCCACTATATTGACGGCGTCTACGCTGAACGTGAAAACAAGGGGTCCTACAAGAGTTGCGCAACCTATAACGATTTCCGCGAGATGCTGCGGCGCAAGGACATCGACGCGGTCGCCATCGCTACGCCGGATCACTGGCACGTGCCGGCCGCCATTGCCGCTGTGAAGGCCGGCAAGGACATTTACGTTGAAAAGCCGCTCGGCCTCACCATGAGGCAAAATCTCGCCTTGCGTAAGGCCGTCAACAGGCACAAGCGCATCTTTCAGTACGGAACGCAGCAGCGGTCAATGCCGCATCTGCTCCATGGTTGCGAACTGGTTCGCAACGGCCGCATTGGCAAGGTGCATACTGTGGAAGTGATTGCGCCTGCGGGATCGGCGGGGGGCAAGAAGACTCCCATGCCCGTGCCGCCGGGCTTCGACTACGATCTCTGGTTGGGTCCCGCGCCCATGGCTCCGTACACCGAGGACCGCTGCATAGGCCTGGGCCGCTACTTCATTTACGACTATTCCATCGGCTTTCTTGGCGGTTGGGGCGCTCACCCGCTGGATATCATGCAATGGGGACTCGGGACCGACGATACCAGCCCCGTGGAATACGAGGGCACGGGCGTGATTCCCAAGGAAGGGCTCTTTGACACCGTGACCACCTGGGAAGTTCACTGCAAGTATGCCAGCGGCGTTCAGGTGAAATTCACTTCCGGCTCCATCAATCTCACTAAGTTTATTGGCCCCGACGGGTGGATCGCCCTATCCCGTGAAAAAGCCCGCTGCGACGCACACCCGAAATCCCTGCTCTCTTCCAAGATTAAGCCCGGCGAGATCCGCCTGCATAACAGCCCTAACCACTACCAGGACTTTCTGCTCAGCATCAAGAGCCGCAAGCCGACAGTGAATCCCATCGAAAGCGCCGTGCGGTCAGACACCATCAGCCAGCTTTCGGATATCGCGATCCGGACGGGCCGAAAGATCCGGTGGGATCCGGTCAAGGAGCAGATCATAGCAGACGCGGAGGCCGCCAGGATGCTTGACCGCCCCATGCGCAAACCCTGGCGCCTGTAGGCCTGAATTTCCATTTTGACCACCTACTGGATAACCTCCCGGCGCCGCTGGACGCACTTATTTTGATCTGGTCGCGGACTTGTTTGCAGCCGCGGCTTGTGAAGAGGGGCGGGCGGCTGGTCACGCACGCCCGATACTAGGGACTGATGCTGGCCGGCGCATCTCACCAGGATGAGAGCCGGAGAGATGTCTGTGGAATCCGCTGAAAATACGGAGTCTTCCAGTCTTGGGTTTTTGCGGCAGGCGGAAACTTCGCTCTGGTGGGCGTAACCGGCTCCCGAAGAAGAACCGAACCCGAGCCTAATCCTAAGGACCAAAGCAAGGCGATTGGATATCTACTGGCCGCATGCCGGGCATCAAAATGGAAACCCTTGATGATGAGGATCGTTTCCGGATGTACGTTTACCGATGCCGGCATTCCAAGAGAAGCAGCGCGTAACTGTATGCTGGCTCTTTGATGTGAATCAGCGGTTGCGGGCATCTCAGTTTTCTGTGAGGTCGGGCATGTGAAAATGATCATTGAAAACCCGACTCTTGGCCAGCGTGCACGGCAGGAGCCTGGTATCGAGCCAATTCGCCGTGTTAGCGGCATTCGCAGCATCTTGGATGGCATATCAAGGAACAATCGTTATGCGCCTCATACTCGGATTGCTGATCTCGCTCATCTCCGCTTTGGGCGCGAAGGAACAGTGCAACTCCAATATCGAGGGGAGCACGGGGCCGGAGTCTGAACTGCGCATCCGTGTTAGGGACGAGAAGGATCGGCCCATCTGGGCGAGGGTGGAGGTGCGGGGCCCGGGAGGGCGGATGTACCATCCGCCCGGGGCCTTCCACGAGAAGCTGACCAAGGCCCGCGGTGGGGAGCCTTATTACCTGGGCAGCTTCATCATGAACGGTACGGCTGCGATGAAAGTACCGGCCGGCAAGTACCTCATCGTGGCCGAACACGGCTTAGAGTATGAGCGAGTGGAGCGGGTGGTAGATGTAAACGCAGGATCGCCCGCAAGCGTTTCTTTACGGCTGCGCCCGTGGATTCGCATGCGCGAAAAGGGGTGGTGGTCCGGGGATGTCCACGTGCACCACACACTGGAAGAAGCCCAGTCCCTGGTACAAGCGGAGCACTTGAACGTCGCGGTACTGCCCACCCGCGGGAAGCTCATGGATTGGAACGACAGGCATGGCGATGGGGTTGTAAGCGTTCCGCCGTATCACTGGATCATGACGCGCAATTATGAGGATGAGCGGCGTGGCGGGGCCTGGATCCTGGACGGGTTGCGGCGGCCGTTGGATTTGCGCAGCCTGGGCCCCTGGTTCGTTCCTGGGATCAGCGTGGTGCGACAGGCGCGCGCGCAGCGGCTTGCCGGGGACGTCTTCCCATGGTTCGACATCGACATGCCAATCTGGTGGGAGGTGCCCGTCATGATGGCGCTGGAACCGCCGGATTCTCTGGACGTAATCCACAATCAGTTTATGCAATATGGAATCGATACCAGCGAGTACTGGGGACGGCCATACGACCGGCGGCAGTTCCCCGGGCGCGAGGGTTTCGTGGCATACAACCTGGGACTTTATTACCGTTATCTGAACCTGGGGTTCCGTCTGCCGGCGACCGCGGGAACCGGCAGCGGCGTCATGCCGAACCCCACCGGGTACAACCGTGTGTACGCACAGGTGGAGAAGCCGTTCACCGTAGAACAGTGGTTTCGCGCTATCCGGGAAGGACGCAGTTTCATCACCAACGGTCCGGTGTTGTTTTTCAGGACGAGGCAAGAGGGTGAGCGGCTGAAGACGTGGGTGGAAGCCAAAGCCCGAGAACCGATCGACCGCGTCGAGATTGTAGCTAACGGTAAGATCTTGAAGAGCTTCGTGCCGGCAGCGGGGCGGCGCGCCATCAAGAGCGAATTCAATTTCGACCCGAGCGGGTATTCCTGGGTGCTGGCACGCTGCTTTCTGAAGCCCGGCGTCAGCATCCGCCTGGCGCAATCGAGCCCTGTATATCTGTCGGGAAACTGGGACGCGCGGAGCGATGCCCAGTACTTCGTACGTTGGATCGACGATCTGATCGCCCTGCACGTGAGCGGGGCGACAAAGGTGACCGATCCAACGCAACGCGAAGAGTTACTGGACTTATACAGGCGCGCCCGCGCATTTTACGAAGCGAGAGCGCATTGATAAGCCGGATCTGTAGTTGCGTCCCATGTGGTGTTTGAACGAATAGGCCGTATTGCGGAAGACTTCCGCAATGACGATGACGTTCGTGTCGACTGCAAAGCCCGCTTAGCCGACTGTGTAGACTTCTTCCGGTTCGCTGCGCTCGGCGCCCCGGTACGCCAAGTTGAGCAGAGGAGGGGCTATGATAGTTGTCGCAGCAGCCATAAGCACTACCACCCCATAAACCGGCTGGCTGATGGCGCCCATCGCCAAGCCGAGTTGCGCCACCACCATGCCGACTTCACCGCGCGGCACCATGCCCACCCCGACGCGCAGGCGGTCGTTCCATCCCATGCGCCACGCTCCCAGGCCGCAGCCAATCAGCTTGGAAACCACCGCCGCCACGATCAGCACCCCAGCCAGAAGCAGCAGAGAACGGCTCCGGAAGGCGCTGAGATCCGCGTGCAGCCCGATGCCCGCCAAGAAGAAAGGAACCAGCAACTCGGCGGTGCCATGCCCCAGG
>CAYSBM010000028.1:0-7933 GCA_964429095.1 uncultured Solibacteraceae bacterium
CCACTCGGGCACGCAGGCGAGCGGGCCGGGGCGGCTGAACCCGTACAAGATCGGGGTGGAGCTGTTCCGCGACATCGAGGAGCGCTGGAACCGCGGCCAGTTCGGCAAGGACTATGACGAGTGCGCCGACATGGAGCGGCGGCGCGCGTGGAACCTGGAGCTGAACCAGGGTCACGAGAAGATCTTCGAGGTGCGGGCGCTCTACAACGACGTCACGTTCATCGACGCGTTCCTGACGCCGGAGTTCGTCGACCGCTACCAGCTCTACCACTACCGCTACGATCCGAGTACGGGGCGGATGGTGGCGGTGAACCGCGACTTCGACACGATCAAGCAGACGCTGCTGTTCGGCCTGACCAACCACGGGCAGCCGTACCTGTACGTGGTGGACGGGAACTACGCGAACCGCGGCGAGCTGTACCTGATCGGTAGCGACGTGGCGAAGGAAAAGGTCTACTCGCGGCTGCGCGTCGAACGTCCTGGGCCGGGATACTGCCATTTCCCCCTGGACCGTGGGCGCGACTGGTTCGAAATGCTCACGTCAGAGCGCATTGTGGTTGAGCGTGGCGAGCGGAAGTTCGCCAAGCCCGCGGGCGTCCGCAACGAAGCGCTGGACTGCCGGGCGTATGCCACAGCGGCGCTGCATTCGCTCTATATGAGCGGGTTCAAGTTGGACGAGCATGCCCGGGCATTCGGCGAGCAGGCGCGCGGCGCTGTGCCTGCGGCGGCCGCGACACCGTACCTGGTGGACCGCTCGCGGTTCGTTTCTGGCCGGTGAAGATGGTATAACGAGCGGTTATGGCGCACATGCAAAAACTGTTCGTTTGGAATACGCGCATCGGGCCGTTCTACATCGCCAAGATTGGAGAACGGTTCCACCCCGTTTACAACGATGAATCGCTGGGCAGTTATGCGCGTCCGGAGCAAGCGGCCGAAGACTTAGCTGGCGGACACACGTTTTCGATGTTCAGCGGGATCGATACCGCGGATCTTGGAATTCCCGCGGATTTGAGCGAGTGGCAACGAGTCCGTTGACAGAAAGGAGATCTGTTCGTGGCCGTTTACCGTCCGACCTACACCGACCCGAAAACGGGCAAGACGCGAAAGTCCCGCATCTGGTGGTACTCCTTCGTGTTCAACGGCCAGCGCATCAGGGAAAGCACGAAAGTTACGAACAAGCGAACCGCCGAACAGATCGAAGCGGCGCGGAAAACCGAGCTTGCCAGAGGAGAAGTCGGGATCAAAGACCGGCCGCCAGCACCCACGCTAAAGGAATTCGAGGCGCGCTTCACGGCCGAGATTGAGACGGCTTGCGCCGAGCACCCCGAGACGGTTTCGTTCTACAAGGAGAAATACCGCAGGCTGCTGGAGTACGCTCCACTGGCGAATGCGCGGCTGGACGCGATTGATGAGGAGATGATCGACGCCTACAAGCAGACTCGTCGGCGTCAGTTGTCCCGCTACGGCAGAGTACTCTCCCCCGGATCTGTGAACCGGGAACTGGCCACGCTGAGCCGGGCGCTGCGGCTGGCGAAGAAGTGGAACCTCATCCCGGCGGTTCCCACAATCGGCCGGCTGGACGGCGAGCGCACCCGGGAATTCGTGCTTGCGGACGAACTGGAAGAGACCTACTTGGCCGCCGCCCCTCAGCCGTTACGCGATGCGGCGCTCCTGATGCTCGATACAGGCATGCGCGTGGGCGAGGCCGCAACGCTCCAGTGGACGGATGTGCATTTGGAGCCAGCTATCGGCGCTAGGCACGGCTACGTCCGCATCCGCAAAGGGAAGTCGAAGAACGCCAAGCGCACGCTGAGCCTGACGCCGCGCGTGGCGGAAATGCTGGCGGCGCGGAAGGCGGCTTCCAAGTCCGAGTGGGTGTTTCCGGGCGATTCGACCGGCGCGCCGATCCTGGTGACATCCCTGGACCACCAGCATGACGACGTGCGTGAGATACTGAATCTGTCGGGCGATTTTGTGATTCACTCCCTGCGCCATACGATGTTGACTCGCCTCGGGGAGGCGGGCGCGGACGCTTTTGCGATCATGCGGATTGCCGGCCACAGCAGCGTTACGGTTTCTCAGCGGTACGTGCATCCCTCGCCGGACTCGCTGGAGCGGGCCTTCGAGCGACTGGAGGCGCGCAACGCTTCGAAGCGCGAAAACAGGGAAAAGGTTGTCAAAGATTTCGCCAAAGTGGAGGTTTTGACGGCGCCGCAAAATCGACGTAAGATAGTGAAATAGAAAGACTTGGGCCCTTAGCTCAGCGGTTAGAGCAGCGGACTCATAATCCGTTGGTCGCTGGTTCGAATCCAGCAGGGCCCACCACCTCAGAAAACGCGACGTTTGAGGCGTTCCACGGTGAACTTGGCGGTGTCGGCGACCGCCATGACAGTCATGACCCCAGCCTGCACCGGGTCGGTCACCACCAGGTCCGCCGCATCGGGCACGCTGCCGGCCATATTCAGACTCACCACCAAGAGGCCACGGGCCCGCACCTCGCGCACGGCTAGTTCAATTTCGCCGCCCATGAGCGAGCCGGCCAACACCAGGGCTTTGGCGCGCGGCAACCGCGCCACTGCGCGCACGGCGTCGGCCAGAGCCTGCTCGCCCACCAGCGGGATGGTGTCCACCGAGATGTGTTCGCCGCGGATGTTGTGCCGGTCGGCCTCCATGATGGCGCCGATCGCCACCTGCCCCACTTGCGCCCCTCCGCCCATGATGATGATGCGCTTGCCGTAAATCTTCTGGAAAGTATCCACCTGTTCAACCGAGCGCACCACGCTCAGTCTCTCCAGGTCCGCAATGAGAGCGTCCGGACTACCCGGCAGGTCGATTTCGAAGTAAATGCGGGACGCCGGAGCGGTCTCGACGATTTCCACGGTGGTAATATCACCGTTGCGGCCGGCGATGACACCGGTCAACTGATGCAGCACGCCGGGGCCGGCGTCGGAACAGATCATCAGCCCGATTTTTTCCACTGCCATCCGATCAGATTACCGCAACCTTCAAGCCATTTCGTACTTGGCCAGGATCTCTTCCCAATAACCTTGCGCTTTGAGCAAGAGTTCGACGACTTCACGCACGGCGCCTTGTCCGCCGGCCGCCTTGGTCACATAATGAGCGATCCGCTTCACCTCGGGCCGCGCGTTAGCTGTGGCAATGGCGAGGCCCACGCGCCGCATGGCCACTACGTCGGTGAAATCGTCGCCGATGAAGGCCACCTGCTCTTTGGCAAGGCCGGCGTCCCTCATGATTTCTTCGAGAATAGGGATTTTCTCAATGTGTCCTTGGTAGATGTAACGAAATTTGCACTGGCGCGCGCGCTCTTCAGTAGCCGGAGACTGCCGGCCGCTTATCAAGCCAGCGCGGATGCCTTTCCAACTCAACCATTGCAGAGCGATCCCGTCCTGCGAGTCGAACCCCTTGGTCTCCACCATCTTCCCGTCCGGCCCGGGGACGTTATACAGCTTGCCGTCGGTGAGCACGCCATCAACGTCCATCAGCAGCAGCTTCACTTTGGCTGCCATCACTTTCACATCATCCATGAGGGCTTCTCCTCTAATACCATGTAAAATTCCGTGATCAACGCCTCCTCGTGGGCGCGGCTGTAACGGTCTTTGAGGAACAGATCAGCGCCTTCCTCCAGCATTCGCCGCCAGCTTTCCGCCTCGCGTCCGGGACAGACCGGGAAAAAGCGTGCGCCGTTGGCCGCTGCGGCGGCATGGTCGGCCGGCGCGTCGCCGATCATCAGGACGCGGCTCCTATCGTAGCGGCCGGCAGCGGCCAGGGTGATATGCTCGGACTTGCTGCCCATTTCCTGTCCTGCCAGCTCGGCCGCATATTGCGCGAGCCCGTGCTCCCGCCACTCCCGCTGAAGAGCCTCACCAGGCATCACAGAACTGACCAGGATATCGGCATCCACAGCCAAACGCGCTAGGCTCTCTTTCACGAAAGCGAATGGCGGGCAGTTGCGAACCGTCAGAGCGACGGATTCGTCCACCGCCTCGCTCCAATGCAGCGCGCGCGCAAGATCCCGGTCACCGGTCCGCAGCGCCGCCTGACGCAATGATTCATTGGTGAGCCGCGTTTCGCGCTCAACCCAGGCGCGCAGCCCCTCCAGGCGGGGCACTTCAAAAACCGGCCGCACGCCGGGCCACTGGTCTAACAACTCAAACGTCTTGAGCAAAGCTGGGAACCGGTTGATGCCGCGGTGACGGGAATAAAGGTTTACGAATTCAGCAGCGGCGCGCGCTTGGCGCGCTACCGGTTGCAGGTCCCAGCAGCGGATGGTGGCCGGAATAAAGCATTCCTTGTGCTTGACCTCCATGGTATCGAGCGCCGTTCCGTCGGAATCGACACATACCAGACAGGAGTGCTTGCGTGGGAAATTCTTCAAAGGGGCCTGAGGATCGCTCATCCTTCAGGCCCCTTTGAAACCGCAATGGCGGCCGCGCTGCATGCAGGCGGCCTCAGACGGTGTAGGTGGTGGCGGAAACGCCGCCGCCTTTGCCGGTCCAGTTAGTGTGGTACCACTCGCCACGCGGGCGGTCCGTGCGTTCGTAAGTGTGTGCGCCGAAGTAGTCCCGCTGGGCTTGCAGCAAGTTCGCCGGCAGGCGCTCACAGCGGTAGCCGTCGAAGAAGGCCAACGCCGAAGAAAAGGCCGGCGCCGGAATGCCCATGTCAACGGCCTTCATGACGACTTTGCGCCAGCTCGCCTGGCAGTTGTCGATTACGCCTTTGAAATAATCGTCCAGCAGCAGATTGGCAAGCTGTGGGTTCTTGTCGAAGGCTTCCTTGATCTTGCCCAAAAACGCGGACCGAATTATGCAGCCGCCGCGCCACACCAAGGCTACGCCGCCGAAATTCAGATTCCAGTTGTACTCCTGGGAAGCCTGGCGCATCAACATGAAGCCCTGGGCGTAGCTGACGATCTTGGACGCCAGCAGCGCCCTCCGGATATCTTCGATGAAGGCTTTCTTGTCGCCGCGGTATTTCTTCTTCGGGCCGGAAAGGATCTTGCTGGCCTCCACCCGCGCGTCCTTAAGGGCGCTGATGCAGCGCGCGTAAACCGCCTCACTGATCAGCGTGAGCGGCATGCCGGCGTCCAGTGACGCCACCACGGTCCACTTGCCCGTACCCTTCTGCCCCGCTTTGTCCAGAATGTAGTCGACCACATACTGGCCGTTTTCGTCCTTGTAACCCAAAATGTCACGGGTGATCTCGATCAAATAGCTGTCCAGTTCGCCCCGGTTCCATTCGGCGAACACTTCATGCATTTCCTGATTGGAAAGCCCCAGCCCCTGCTTCATCAGGTGGTAGGCTTCGCAAATCAACTGCATGTCGCCGTATTCGATGCCGTTATGGACCATCTTGACGAAGTGGCCCGCGCCGCCTTCGCCAATCCAGTCGCAGCAGGGCTCGCCGGCGGGTGTCTTGGCGCAGATGGCTTGGAAGATGTCCTTCACCAGCGGCCAAGCCGCCGGGCTGCCGCCGGGCATCATGGAGGGGCCATGGCGGGCGCCCTCTTCGCCGCCGCTGACGCCCGTGCCGATGTAAAGCAATCCCTTACTCTCCAGGTATTTCGTGCGGCGGATGGTGTCGGGGAAATGCGAATTGCCGCCGTCGATGATCAGGTCGCCAGGCTCAAGATGGGGCAGCAGCAGTTCGATGAAGTCGTCTACAGCCTGTCCCGCCTTCACCAGGAGCATAACTTTACGGGGACGCTTCAGCAGCGCCGCCATCTCTTCCAGCGAGTGCGCGCCCAGGATGGTGTCACGTCCGGCGGCGGCGCCATTAAGAAACTCATCCACCTTGGAAACCGTGCGGTTGAAAGCCACCACCGTGTAACCCTTATCGTTCATGTTCAGGATCAGGTTCTGGCCCATCACGGCCAAACCTATCAGTGCGATGTCGCCCTTAGGCTCCATTCATTTCCTCCTTCTTATCTTGCCCGGCGGAACCCCGCCCGGGCGCTCCGCGGGGGGCGGAATGGTTGGTGCTTAGAATTGAAAGGGCGGGAGGCGAAATCGTTCCCGCGCGCCAATTTCAACTTCCGTTATAGCATGTTTGCCGGCTTGCGCGCCGCTCACGCCAGCGGCTCGAAACGCCGCTCTCTGGAACCGGTTACAGAGAGTTGGCGGTTCCGGCTTCGGGCGCATGGCGCGCGTTTGGCGTGGCGGCTATGCTGGATAGATATGGCTGTGTTCCAAAAGAGTTTTCGCATCTCCACCCAGGGGCGCTGCGACGTCGCCGACATCAGCCGCCAGGTGGAGCAGATCGTGGCGTCGAGCGGCATCCGAACGGGCATTGCCAATGTTTCCGGCCGCGGCTCGACGCTGGGCGTCACCACCATCGAGTATGAATCCGGCTGCATCGCCGACCTGAAGCGGGCGCTGGAAAAGATCGCGCCGATGAATTCCGATTATGCCCACAACGCGCGCTGGGGCGACGACAACGGGTACGCCCACCTGCGCAGCGCGCTGATGGGCACAGCCAAGACCTATCCGGTCGAGAACGGCCGGCTGGCGCTGGGCACCTGGCAGCAAGTGGTGCTGTGCGATTTCGACGAGTGTCCCCGCACGCGGGAAATCACGGTAACGGTCTGCGGCGAGTGAAGCTTTACGCTCTCCCCGCGTAGCTGGCGCTCCAGGCAGCCGCTTCCGGCGAAACCAGCACCTGGCCGCCATCGCGCCGGAAGGAAGCTCCGCGGAGGTCCATGAGTTCCAAGCGCGTGCCCAACCGTTCCGGAAGACTGAGCCCGGCGGGCGCCGTGCCCTGGCCACGGGAGAACTCCAGCCGCCAACTCCTGCCCCGCCGCTCCGGCGCGAGCCTCATCGTGATGCGCCCGAACCGCGTGGGCGAGTTGGTGATGGCGTAGGGCTGCCGCGCGTTGAGTTCGAAATCGCCGATGCCTTCCAGCAGCCGCAGCCGCCAGCCATCCTCGAGCGCCAGCATGTGCCGCATATACAGCACGCATTCCGCGCTGGCCCAGTTGTGCGGCATGTCGCCCACATAATTGGCCACCAGAGAACCACGCAAGGGCTGCTCTTCGCGCCAAGCATAGGTGGGGCTGGCATGGTTCAGGAAGCCGTGAAAGGTGAGCCGCGCCCAGTCAGCGAGCCCCGCCCATAGATAAACGTGCGCCACGAAGGCGGCGTTGTAAGTCCACAACCCCTCGTGATAGATCCAGCCGGTCTCGGCCGGGACATCCTCCTGGGTCACTTCCTGCATCAGAGCGATGTGGCCGCGCACCACCGGGTCATGCGGATCAAAGAGCACGCCGGGATAGATGGCGTGAGACAGCGCCCACTGACCGCACTGCGGCCGCGGCCGGTCCCATTCCTCCGGCGCCGACCACCAGGGGTCGGATTTCATTAGCATCGGCAAGTATGAAAAACCTGCCGGGTGAGTCCGCATCTCGGCGGCAGCGGCCTTCCGGAAGGCGGCGCGCAATTCCTCGTACAGCGTACCGGCTTCCTCCAACCCCGCCACGCCTTGCCGCAGTGCGGCGTCGGCAACCGCACGCAGCCCGGCCATGACCCACAGCGTATTGGTGAACTCCGGCCGGATGCCTCCAAGCCCGCCATCGCCCATCCCCGGAGGGAGCAACCCGTAGCGCGCGCAGGCGTTATCCTGCCCGAGGTTGCCGTCCCGCAACTGGCGCAGCCGCCGCACGGCGCGCAGGATATTGGGTTGCATGCGGCGCATGTAGCTGTAGTCTTGGGCCAACTCCGCCTGGCGCACCAGGGTGAAAATCGCAATGCCCGTATCCTTGAGATGCGCCCGGCCGGCCGCGCCATACACCCCACCATCGGCATCCTGTCCCGACCAGGTGGTCTCCAGCCCCTGTTGCGCTTCGGCGTCGTAACCCAAGTAGCGCGCGGCTTCCACCAGACATTGTCCATCAACCCCCCACAAGCCGCTCTAGACCCTC
>CAYSBM010000028.1:7943-13774 GCA_964429095.1 uncultured Solibacteraceae bacterium
TCGCGCATTTCCCTGGCCTGCTGAATATTGCGGGCGCAGGCGATCAGGAACTCGTGATAACGCCCGCTGAGGCGCCATTCGACGCCGTTTTGGAAGGGGCTCCAATTGCGCCAATACGCGCGTGCGGATTCCAGTAAGGCCAGGGGCGCAGCCAGGCCCGCCCGGAGAGCGTCAAGTTCCTGCCCTGCTTGCGGAAAACGAAACAGGAGGCGCAAGGGGGCTTCGGCGCCGGCCACGGCAGCGGGGAACGTGAGCGCAACGCCGCGCCCGTCGCTTCGGGCCGTGCAACCGGCCGGCGCAACCATAAATAGCCGGCCCTCGGCGCCCAGGCGCACTGTGGCCAGGCCGCCTTCGGTTTTCACGACGGCCGCCTGGCCGGTTTGGATACGGACCTGCGGCGCCGCGCGCAGCCGGCGCGCGGTCTTGGGGCGCACCTCCAGCATGACGTTGTCAACACGCCCTTCGCCGGCTTGGTTGGTCGCAAACGTCACCAGGTCCAGGTACGCCGTGGGCCGCTCGAAGCTTGTGCGCACGATAGGCGCCTCCGGCGCTTCCAGGTTTTGCCCGATGAGTTGATTGGGCTCCATACCCAGCAGACCGAACTCCACGACTTCCGTGAAATAAGACAGCGGCTTTGTGCGCGGCTGGTGGCCGTAGCGAAGGTCGCCATGCTCGCCGACCAGGCTCTTGGCATGGTCGTCTGGAAAGCAGTAGGCCGTCTGGTAACTCAATGGAGCGTAGCGAAAGTCGATCGCGGGAGCCTCAAACGGCGTGCCGCCGCCGGCCCACGGCGGCGTTGCCGCGGCCAAACTGCCAGTAGCTTGAAGAAAATTCCGGCGGTTCATAGTATCCCTCAGCTCTTCCGGTTGAGACGCTATTCGACCAGTGTATAGGGAACTCACCTAAAACAGGAGCGCGCGATTGGCTAACTGCTGCCGCAGTTGTGGTTCGTCGCGGAAGAGGATGCCGTCCATCCCTTCACGCCGCGCGCCTTCGATGTTTTCGGCCAGGTCGTCAATGAACAGGCACTCGGCGGCGTGGCAGCCTGCGCGCGCGACCGCCGCCCGGTAGATCTCCGGCTCGGGCTTCATGGCGCCCACTTCGTAGGAAAGCACATGTCCTTCCAGATAGCGAAGAATGGGATATTCCTGCATCACCAGCGGAAAGTGCAGCGCGTTGGTGTTGGAGAGTGAAAACAGCCGGTAATTTTTCTTCAGACCGGCCAAAAGCGGCTCCCCAATCAGGGCGTGGGGCAGGAAGATGGCGCCCCAAAGCTGACGGAACCGCTCAAAGTCGAGACGGCAATCAAACAGCTCGCAAAACCGGCTGACAAACTGGCGGGGCTCAAGTTCGCCCCTTTCGAAACGAACGAACAGATCCGAAGATCCGGCTCTGCGCAGGATCTCCTCGGGCCCATGAGGCGAGTGCCGGGCCAGGGCGGCGTAGCCGCGCTGGAAATCAAAGGGGACAAGCGTGCCCCCGAGGTCGAAAAAGATGGCCTTGATCATGCCCGTGCATCCGTGCGGCGCCGGAGCGCGCTAACCCCTCATTGTAGCGGAGCCGCTCCCCCCGCTTTGATAAAATCGGAACCGAACCCTTATGACCACCAAACCTGTCGTCACTTTCGGTGAAATCATGCTGCGCCTGGCGCCGCCGGGATTCGAGCGTTTTCTCCAGTCACCGCAATTTATAGCTACCTTCGGCGGGGGAGAAGCCAATGTGGCGGTGACGCTGGGCGGCTTTGGCGTTCCGGCGCGCTACGTCACGGTATTGCCGTCCAACCCCATCGCGGACGCCTTTCTCGGGGAACTGCGGCGCTTCCGGGTGGACGACAGCTATGTTGTGCGCGGCAAAGGCCGCATGGGCATCTATTTCGTGGAACCTGGCGCCAACCAGCGGCCGTCGAAAGTGGTGTACGACCGCGAATACAGCGCCATCGCCCTGGCCAAGCCCGGCGACATCGATTGGGCCAGGACCTTTGAGGGCGCGGGGTGGGTCCATGTGACCGGCATCACGCCGGCCATCAGCCAGGGAGCGGCGGACCTGGCGCTGGAGGGCGTCAAGGCCGCCCGCGCAGCGGGATTAACGGTTTCTTGCGACCTCAACTACCGCAAGAACCTATGGAAGTACGGCAAGACGGCGAAAGAAGTAATGACGGAACTTTTCCGGCACGTGGACGTGGGCATCGCCAACGAGGAAGATTGCCAGAAATCGCTGGGCATCCAGGTGGACGTGGACGTGCACTCGGGAAAACTGGAACTGCAGCAATACAAGCTGCTTACCGAAACAGTGCTAGCCGCCTATCCGAACTTGAAGATGCTGGCGGTGACGCTGCGGGAATCCCGGAGCGCGTCGCACAATGGCTGGTCGGCGTGCCTGAACGACCGGCAGGAATTCCTGGTGAGCCGCCATTACGAGATCACGCACATTGTGGACCGCGTCGGCGGAGGGGACAGTTTTGCCGGAGGGCTTATTTACGGCCTGCTGGAGTTGGGCGGTCACCGGCAGGCCCTGGAGTTCGCGGTGGCGGCATCGTGCTTGAAGCACTCCATTCCGGGCGATTTCAACCGGTTTACGGTCGAGGAAGTGAAGGCGCTGGTTGAAGGAGGCGGGTCAGGACGCGTCCAAAGATGAGTGGCCTATAATTGAGGTCAGGAGAGTTCCGATGCTTGGAAAGATTGCGCCTGGGCTGCTGCTGTTGGTGGCGGCCGCCTGCGCGCAGGAGCCGCCCGGCGGCCCCCAGCCGGCGCCAATCCGCGTCAATATCAACGAAGTAATCGTGCCGGTGACGGTGACCGATCAGCAGGGCCGCTTCGTTTCCTCCCTCGAACTCAAAGACTTCAAGCTTTACGACGAAGGCAAGCCCCAGGTCATCCGCTACTTCAGCCACGAACAAAGCCAGCCCGTGGTGGTGGGGTTCCTTATCGACATGAGCAACGCCAACCGGCTGCACTGGAAAACCTACCAGGAAGCCGCGATTGACTTGGTGACGCAGTTGCTTCCGGGCGACAAGCGCTTCAGCGGCTACCTGGTTAGTTACAGCAACGACGCTGAATTATTGGTGGACACGACCTGGGACTCGGAAAAGATCATCGATAAGATTCGTAAGATGAAGCCGGGGGGCGGCGCGGCGCTGTATGACGCTATTTACCTGGCCTGTACGCGCCGTCTGCAAGTGAAAGGCGAACCTCTGGAACCGCGCCGTGTGCTGGTGATCATCGGCGACGGCCATGACAACGCCAGCCACAGGAGCTTGGAGGAGGTGCTGGAAATCGCGCAGCGCAAGATGGTGACGATTTTCGGCATCAGCACCAAGGCGTTCGGCTTCACGGCCGAAGGGGAAGCCAACCTTACACGGCTAACCAGCGAGACCGGCGGGCGGGTGCTGTACCCGCTGGAAGGCGTTTATAAAGACGTCTCCGGCTACCTTTCCACGCCGAGCGACGAAGGCAACTACGCGCTGAAGGTAGGCACGGGAGGCTACGCCGCCGCCATCGCCAACGGCATGTTCCGGGCCATCGCCGATGTGGCCGGCGAGGTGACAACGCAATACATTTTGCGCTATATTCCCGAGGAAACAGACGTTCCGAAGAAATTCCGCAATATCCGGGTAGAGGTGGACTTGCCGGGCGTTCAGGTGCGGGCCCGCAAGGGCTATTTTCCCGACAATCCATGACCGGCGGGCCGGGAACCGGCCGATGAGAATCTTAGGAAGCGGCAGGCAGGCATGACGACGCAGGTTTACGCGACGCACCGCGGGGTCTATGCGATCCTGCAAACCGCCTTACCCGAACGTCCGCGCACCAATATCGGCGTCCTGCTGCTGGATCCGGCCAACGATAAGCTTTATATGCGCCTGCGCACGGATCTGGAAAAGCTGGCCGGCGATGAGGACGCCGAAGTTCTGGCGCTGGTGGAGGAGGATTTCGAGCAGAAGCTGGAGGAGATGGGAGGGGAAGTGTTTCTGCGCCTGCTCGAAGATACGCTTTCGAACGCGCTGCGGCTGACCGGGCGGCAAAGCGTGGTGGTGCATGATTTTCAGCGCGAGCTGGACAAGCTCTTCTCCAAGTACGTCCAAGCAGACCAGGTCCAGCCATACCTGACGCATCTTCCCCTGTACACCCTGCGCGCGGCGGCCGGCAGGTTCAAGGAAGACATGGAAGTAGAGCCGGAGGGCTGGGTGGCGGCGCCTCCGGGCCTGAAACTCACCAAGGATATGTTTGCGGCCCACATTTCCGGCCGCTCCATGGAGCCCCGGATTCCTGACGGCAGCCTGTGCGTGTTCCGCGCGGGCGTGGCGGGCACCCGGCAAGGCAAGCTGCTGCTGATACAGAACCGCGGCGCCTCGGATACGGGCGGAGAGTTCACCGTCAAGCGGTATCGCAGCTTCAAACGCGAAGTCGAAGGCGGCTGGAAGCATGAAAAGATCCGCCTGGAGCCGCTGAATCCCGAGTTCGAAGCCTGGGAACTGGAGCCCTCGGAAATGGAGGAGGGGGGGCCGTACCGCGCCGTGGCCGAATTCGTGTGCGTTCTCGAACCGGACCCGGCCGCCCCTCGGGAACCTTCAGCCGGCTAGCTGCCGCAGCACAAAGGGCAGAATTCCGCCGTGGCGGTAGTAGTCGGCCTCGGCCGGCGTATCCACGCGCACCAGCACTTCGAACGTTTTTTCTGCGCCATCCTCGCCCACCGCCCGCACCACGGCCCGCCGCGCGCCGGCCAGAGCCTCCTTGACACCTACCACGTGGAAGATCTCCCGGCCTGTCAAACCCAGCGTTTCACGGTTCTCGCCGGCGCGGAACTGGAGCGGCAAAACGCCCATGCCTACCAGGTTCGAGCGGTGTATGCGCTCGAAGCTCTCGGCGATGACGGCTTCACCACCCAGCAGGCGGACGCCTGTGGCTGCCCAGTCGCGCGAGGAGCCGGACCCGTATTCTTTGCCGGCCAGAATGAGGAGCCCCACGCCTTCGCTCTGATAGCGCATGGCGGCGTCATAGATGGACATCTTTTCGCCTTCCGGAAGATGTAGAGTCCATCCGCCTTCGGTGCCCGGGGCCAGTTGGTTACGCAAGCGGATATTGGCCAGCGTGCCGCGCACCATGACCTCATGGTTGCCGCGCCGGGCGCCATAGCTATTGAAATCCGGCGGCTGGACGCCATTGGCGATCAAGTAGCGTCCAGCAGGACTGTCAACTGGAATGGAGCCCGCCGGAGAAATGTGGTCGGTGGTCACCGAGTCCCCCAGCACGGCCAAGGCGCGCAAACCGTGCAAGTCTTTCACGCCGCTGGATGGATCCACCATGTGGTCAAAGTACGGCGGGCGCTTCACATAGGTGGAAGACTCGTCCCAGGGATACAATTCACCGGCGGGAACGGGGATCGAATTCCAGGCCTGGTCGCCCTCGAACACCGCGGCGTAGCGGCGCTCGAATTGCGAGGCGCTCACCGAGCGAGTCAGGACGGCCTGCACTTCGGCATTCGATGGCCAGATATCGCGCAGGTAGACGGGCTGGCCCGCCGGATCATGGCCCAGCGGCTCACTGGCCAAATCGATATCCACACGGCCTGCTATGGCGTAAGCCACCACCAGAGGCGGCGAAGCCAGATAATTGGCCTTTACCAGTGGATTCACCCGGCCTTCAAAATTGCGGTTGCCGCTGAGGACGGCGGCCACCACCAGTTTCTGGTTGCGCACGGCCTCGGCCACAGGGCCGGGCAACGGACCGCTGTTGCCGATGCAGGTGGTGCAGCCATAGCCCACCAGGTGGTATTTCAATTCTTCAAGGGCGGCCATCAGCCCGGCTGGTTGGAGGTAGGCATAACCCCCCTTTGAG
>CAYSBM010000028.1:13784-14318 GCA_964429095.1 uncultured Solibacteraceae bacterium
CGGGCGCAAGCGACGTCTTGACCCAGGGCTTGACGCGGAGGCCGCGCTCGACGGCTTTCCTGGCGACCAGTCCGGCGGCCAGCATGACGGACGGATTCGACGTGTTAGTGCAACTAGTGATGGCGGCGATCACCACCGCACCATCGCCCAGGATGGCGGGAGCGCCATCCAGAGTGATTCCAGTTTCCTTGGGCGGCGCGCCAAGCCCAGCCAGAAAGTTTTGCTTGACATCCGGCAAATCGATACGGTCCTGAGGTCGCTTGGGGCCGGCCAGCGACGGCACAACGGAGCCGAGGTCCAGTTCTATGGTTTCCGAGTAGACTGGATCGGGGGCCCCGGCGGTTCGGAACAGGCCCTGCTGTCGGGCGTAGGCTTCGACCAGTTCGACCAGTTCTCCAGGGCGGTTGGTCAGGCGCAGGTAATCGAGCGTAACGGCGTCGATGGGGAAGAAACCGACGGTGGCGCCATACTCAGGGCCCATGTTGGCGATCGGCGCGCGGTCCGCCAGGCTGAGCGCGTCCAGGCCGGGGCCGT
>CAYSBM010000029.1:0-14239 GCA_964429095.1 uncultured Solibacteraceae bacterium
CGGCTAAGCAGGCGGTGGGCAATGGCGGGCGCATGCGCGGTCAGAGAATGTAACGGCTCAGATCCTGGTCCTTGACAATGTCGGCCAGTTGCTTGCGCACGTATTCGGAATCCACCTTCAGGTTCTTCTTTTTCAGGTCCGGCCCCTCGAAGGATACCTCCTCAAGCAGTTTCTCCATGATGGTGTGCAGGCGCCGGGCTCCGATATTCTCCGTGCTTTCATTGACACGCGCGGCAAACTGGGCGATGGTGGCCAAAGCATCGGGGGTAAAGGTGAGCCGGATACCTTCGGTCTCCAGCAGCGCCGTGTATTGTTTTACCAACGCGTTCTTAGGCTCTTTGAGGATGCGGATGAAATCCTGCTCGGTCAGCGACTTCAGCTCCACGCGGATCGGGAAACGGCCCTGGAGTTCGGGGATCAGGTCGCTCGGCTTAGAAACGTGGAATGCTCCGGCGGCGATAAAGAGGATGTGATCGTTGCGCACGAAGCCGTGTCGCGTGTTAACCGTAGTTCCTTCCACGATAGGCAGGATGTCGCGTTGCACGCCCTCGCGGCTCACGTCGGGGCCGTGACCCGCTTCGCGGCCCGCGATCTTGTCTATCTCGTCCAGGAAGATGATGCCGCTGCGCTCGACACGTTCCAGCGCCACTCGCACCACCTGGTCCATGTCAATGAGCTTCTGCTCTTCTTCCTGCGTGAGGTAATCCATGGCCTCGGCCACGCGCATCTTACGTTTGCGCGTGCGAGACCCAAAAATGTTCGGCAAGACGTCTTTCAGGTTGACGTCCATTTCCTCGACGCCGCTGGCCGTGGTGATTTCAAACCGGGGGCCGGGTTCCTTGACGTCCACCTCGACCATGCGGTCGTCAAGCCTTCCAGCGCGCAGGCGCTCGCGCAGCTTCTCCCGGGTCCTGGCGGCGCTTTCCGAACTCTCCGGCTGCGGCGGCATCAGCAGATCCAGGAGACGCTCCTCGGCGTTGCGCTCGGCGCGGTCGGCAACTTCGTCCAAGCGCTCCTCACGGACCATATCGATGGCGATGTCCACCAAATCCCGGATCATGGACTCCACGTCCCGCCCAACATAGCCAACCTCGGTGAACTTACTGGCCTCGACTTTCAGAAATGGCGAGTTGGCCAGCCGCGCCAGGCGGCGCGCAATTTCAGTCTTACCGACGCCGGTAGGGCCGATCATGAGGATGTTTTTCGGCATCACCTCCTCGGCCATTTCCGGATCCAGTCTCTGGCGGCGGATCCGGTTGCGCAGGGCCACGGCCACGGCGCGTTTGGCTTCCTGCTGGCCGACCACGTATTTGTCCAACTCCCGGACGATCTCCCGCGGCGTCAGCTCGTCGAGGATGGGGCCCTCTTCCGATTGGCTCGGCAGATAGATAGCCATGCTCAGCCCAGCTCCTCGTAGTGAAAGTTCTGGTTCGTGTAAATGCAGATGCGCGCGGCAATAGCCATGGCCTTTTCCGCGATGGCGCGCGCGTCCAGGTCTGTATTTTCGATCAGGGCAGAAGCTGCCGCCTTGGCGAAAGGTCCTCCTGAGCCGATGGCCGAAACATCCTCGTCCGGCTCGATCACGTCTCCGTTTCCGCTGAGGATATAGGTCTTTTCCAGATCGGCCACCAGCAGCAGGGCTTCCAGATGGCGCAGGACCTTGTCCGTCCGCCATTCTTTGGCAAGTTCCACCACCGCGCGTGGGAGGTTCCCGTTGTGCTGTTCCAGTTTGCTTTCGAAACGCGAAAAAAGAGCGAAGGCATCCGCGGTGGCGCCGGCGAACCCGGCCAGGATGCGGTCATTGTAAAGCCGGCGCAACTTGCGCGCTGAGGCTTTCAATACTTCCTGCCCCAACGTGACTTGGCCGTCGCCCGCCATCACCACCCGGCGACCCCGGCGAACCCAGAGACTCGTCGTCGAGCGTACTCGATTGTTCATGAATGAGCGGAAACTCCTTATTTTACCGCAGATCGCCGTGGCCGGATGTGAGCGCACCACATACCCGCAAACAGATAAAAGGCCGCCAGCTTGCGTTGGCCAGCCAAATAACGCAGTACGCCGATCGCAAACCAGACGAAATAGGCCACTGTGACGTACCAGTGAATGTGCTGCGCCAATGTACGGATCAGTCCCGGCCCGGGCTGCACCGGCGAGAGGACGAACTGGATGCCCCATAGGCTGAACAGAGTAGCCGCCTCCCACCAGTCCAGCCGCATGTTGACCAGAAACATCATCCCTACCAAGGACTGGCCGATGGTCATCAGCAGTTCCAATTCTTGTTGTTCGTCAAAGACAATCGGCGTCATGGCGCCGCAACTGAGCGAATAGGTCATGGGCAACATGGCGGCTAGCAACGTCCATTGATTGATGTTGCTGGAAACCATGTTCATCAGAGCCATGGAGGCTCGGTCAATGGTGCGCGCCCAGTAGAAGGCCGATACCTTTTCGGGAAACTCGCTTACAAACGGAGCCACCCATTGCACAAAGACAAACGGCTGCACGCCAAGCAACAGGGAGACCGAAAGCAGGCTGCCCAGAAAGGGCTCCGCCATGAAATAAATCAGCAATCCGCCGGCCAGGAACAAGCCCACGATGAGCGCGATACGTACCGGCCGGCGGCTCTTCACAATGCTGCGCGGGATGCGCTCCAGATCCTCGATCCCCTCGGCCTCCTGCGGTGGCATCCGCCCCAGAATAGCCAGGTAGGCGGCATAGATTAGAACCAAGATCACGCCGTCGAGAACCGTCAGCGACCCTTTGGCGTAAATCACCATGGAGTAAAGCAGTGCGGCGAACAGGCCGACCACCTCGACGCAATGCTCGTCGGCCAGCGGGATGCTCTTAAGAGGCCTGCCGCGCCGTATGCGATGGCAAGCGGCGGCGACAAAATAGATCATAGGCCAGGCCAGGCCGGTAAGCAGGCGTAGCGAACCGGTCAGATTGGCCATCAGCAGGTCCGTTCGCTGCCGCCATGCCAGGACTGCCTCGACAGCGAACTCAGGCAGGGTCTGGAGCCAGGCTAGAATAGCCAGCGCAAAGCCCTGGGCGATGAAGAATTGTGAGGATTCCGCCGCCCAGGCGATCATCATGGCGGCCAACAATATGGAAGGCGTGGCCCACAGTGCGGCGGAAGGCTCCATTTGCCGTATGGTGGGCGCCGCGAGCATGAACAGGACAACGGGCAGAATGAAGGCCGCTTGCGGCGCAGGCTGCCCCGCGCACGGCCCCGGCGGGGCGTGCTGATCTGAATTAGAAGAATAGCACTTCATTACAGGTCTTGGTAACGAGAGAATGTTTCTGAAATTCGGCGCGCTTGTAGGGGAAGTCGGCACTGAAATGCGCTCCTCGGCTCTCCTGACGCGCCAGGGCGCAGCGCGCAATCAAAGCGGCCAGGGTGTGCATATTACGCAGTTCGTAGAGCGCGGTGCCGGCTTCCGGAAAGGGCGTCATGGGCGTGAGAGCCAAGCGCTCCAGCAAAGCTCCCAATGTTTTCGCATGACGGCGTATGCCGCAGTTCTCCCAGGTAAGCAGCCGCAATTCGGCTTCTTCCATCGAGGGGAACAGCGCTTCTGGTGCTTCTGCGGGCGCGACGGGCGGCTTTCCCGCCCACTCTCGCATGGCTCGTCCGGCACGTGCGCCAAACACCACCCCCTCCAGCAGTGAATTACTGGCCAGGCGGTTGGCGCCATGCACACCCGTGGATGCCACCTCGCCGGCGGCGTACAGGCGAGCGATATTGGTTCTTCCCTCCAGGTCTGTCCGTACGCCGCCCATGGCGTAATGGGCAGCGGGCGCCGCGGGCACAGGCTGCGCGGTGATGTCCAGACCGTGCGCCAGACAAGTTTCATAGATCCGCGGAAACCGCCGCCGGATGAAGGCCGCGTCCAGATGCCTCAAATCGAGAAGCACGTGATCGGCGCCTGTGCGGTACATTTCCTCAAGGATGGACCGCGAAACGACATCCCGAGGCGCCAGTTCGGCGCGTTCGTGGTAAGCCGGCATAAACCGCTCGCCTGCCACGTTCAACAGCCGCGCGCCTTCCCCGCGCAACGCTTCGCTAAGCAGAAAGCGCGGCGCACCCTCCAGGTGCAGGGCCGTCGGATGGAATTGGATGAACTCGATGTCGGAGATTTCCGCGCCCGCGCGATATGCGGCCGCCACTCCGTCGCCGGTGGCCACGTCCGGATTGGTCGTGTTGCGGTATAAGCGCCCCATGCCGCCGGTGGCCAGCAGCACAGCACGCGCGTAGATGCGCATGAGGCGGCGTGAGGTTTCGTCGTAGATCAGCGCGCCTGATACCTGGCCGTCTCCAACCAGCAGATCCACAATCGCGGAATGGCTGCGGAAGTGGATATTCTCGTAGGAGACCGCCTGGCGGTACAGCGTCCGTGAAATTTCCCGTCCGGTTGAATCCCCCTTGGCGTGCAGGATGCGCCGGCGGCTGTGCGCGGCCTCCAAACCGAACTGAAACTCGCCGTCCTGGCGGTCGAATTCAGCGCCCCACTCGAGCAGTTGTTGGATGGCGGCGGGGCCCTCCTCGACCAGGCAACGCACCGCTGCCGGGTCGCATAGACCGTCGCCAGCCGCGAGCGTGTCCTGTTCGTGGAGTTCTACTTCGTCGTCGTCGCTCAAGGCCACGGCGATGCCTCCCTGAGCGTACTCGGAGGAGGATTCACGCAGTCCGGCCTTAGCGATTACCAGGACCTCGCCATGTCGCGAAAGCTCGATTGCGGCGCGCAATCCGGCTACGCCCGCGCCGACCACTAGAAAATCCGGGGTCATCGTTGATGTGAAAGTTCTGCGACTTCCCCATGGTACAACGAATGTATGCACTGCTATGCGGTCGTGACGCCACAACGCCGCTATGAAGTCCGTATTGAGAGAGGCTCGGTGCGCTCGGCGGGGCGGTATATGCCCTCCTCCTGCGGGACCGTGTTCGTCCTCACCACCGAGGACGTTTGGGCCCTGCACGGAATGCAAGTGGAACAGGGGTTGGCGGGTTTCAACTACCAGGTCCTGTTTTATCCGGGAGGGGAAGAGCACAAGCGGCTCTCCACAGTGGAAAATTTAGCCGAACAAATGGTTGCCTCGGGTGGGGACCGTACCAGCGTGGTTCTGGCTTTCGGCGGCGGCATCGTCACCGACGTCGGCGGGTTGCTGGCGGCCACCTTTATGCGTGGTATCCCGGGGGTGCAGGCGCCTACCACACTGCTGGCCCAAGTGGACGCCTCTGTGGGCGGCAAGACCGGCGTAAACCTGGCCAGCGGGAAAAATCTGGTGGGAGCCTTTCATCAACCCCTGGCGGTGCTGATTGATCCCGACCTTCTGTCGACATTGAGCGAACGCGAGTACCGGGCGGGTTTGTTTGAAGTAATCAAGTGCGGTGTAATCGCCAGCCCCAGTCTGTTCGATTTGTTAAGCCAGCACCGCCACGAGGTCTTGGCGCGCCAAGGGGAAGTCATCGAGCAGATCATAGCCGTTTCGGTGGGCATTAAAGCGGAAGTTGTCTCGGCCGACGAACGCGAGAGCGATCTGCGGCGCATCCTTAATTTCGGCCACACTTACGGACACGCCCTGGAAGCCGAGACCTCCTACCGGCGCTTCCTGCACGGCGAAGCCGTGGCTTTTGGCATGCTGGCTGCCACATACCTGGCGCGTTTGCTCGGCATGCTGAGCCAGATGGATGCCGGCCGTATTGTGGACCTGGTGCGCAGCTACGGGCCCTGGCCGCCATTGGAAGGCATCCAGGCCCGGGCGCTGGCGGCGCGCCTGAAGAGCGACAAGAAAACCCTCAAAGGGGACGTTCATTTTGTGTTGCCTGAAGCCATCGGACGGGTCAAGGTGGTTTCCCACGTGGACCCGCAGTTGGTCTTGAAGGCTGCCGAGGCGGCGCTCGAATGAGAGGAACAACCCCGCCCGGCGCGGCCAATGAAACGGAGGCGGCGCGCTGGGTTCGGGATATGTTCGCGGAGGTGGTCTCCCGCTATGATCTCCTCAACCACCTGCTGTCGTTTGAGATGGACCGCTTTTGGCGGCGCCGCGCCGTGCGGCGTGTGCGCGGCTGGCTTGACCGGCCCGGCGCTCAGGTGCTGGATATCTGCTGCGGCACTGGAGATCTGACGCTGGCGCTCGCCAAAGCGGTCACTCAAGGACGGGTGTTTGGCTGCGACTTCTGCCACCCCATGCTGGCGGCGGCGCGGCGCAAGGCCCAGAAAAGGGGGGCCGGCGGCGGCTGGTTTGAAGCCGATGCGTTGCGCCTGCCGGTGGCCGACGGTTCGCTGGACTTGATCACAGTGGCCTTCGGATTGCGCAATCTGGCCAATTATCAGCGGGGATTGATTGAGATGCGCCGCACCCTCAAGCCCGGCGGCGCGGCGGCCATTCTGGAATTTTCGCAGCCGCCCAACCGGGCTTTCGCCGCATTGTACGAATTCTACTCGCGGCGCGTCCTGCCGGCCGTGGGAGGCATAGTGTCGCGTTCACGCCAGGCTTACCGCTACCTACCCGAATCCGTCCGCAAGTTTCCCGCTGCCGAAGACCTCGCCGCACGGATGCGGCAAGCCGGTTTTGAGCAGGTGAGCTACGAGTACCTGGCTGGCGGCATTGTGGCGCTGCATCTGGGCGTATCCGAGGCCGGTCCTAGCCGCCTATCAATTCCTGACGGCTCTTGAGCGGCTTGCCACGGTAACTGGCCACCCCGCCAGCTTCCTCCACCCAGGTAAGTTGCTGGCGGCGTTGTTTCCGGCTATTGAAAAGCTCCAGGAATGGCTTCAGCGTTTGCGCATCCATTTGTCCCACACCGACCCCGTCGCCGTAGCCGTTGGAAATGGCTACCGGAGTGTCGAACACCTCGGCGCCGTACTTGGTCAAAGCGAACCCAGTGATCGGGTACCAGTTGCAGGACCAGAGGGTGTTCCGGTAGTTGGAGAACAGGCTGTAAGGCCAGTATTGAGGCAGGCAGGAGGAATCCTGGTAGGTCCCGTGGGCGCCCAGCGCGGTTGGCAAGGAGTCTTCGCGGCCGGGTCCCAGATCGTCGCTGGCAAACAGCGCCAGTTCCTTGCCGGCGGCGGCGACACGGGCGGCCACGTCGCGCACCAGGTGCATCATCGCGCGGCCGGCATAGCCGGGATAGGCGTCATTGCCGAAGTCGCTGGTCTTCACGTGGAAGGTCTCATCCCAAATGAAAGCGTCCACGACCTTGCCGGCTTCGCCCAGCAGGGCGTCCACATACGCCAGATAGAACCCGCGCACATCGGGATGCAGAGGATTTTGGGCATAGGGTTTGCCACTCACTTCCGGCCCGCGCCAACCGCCCCAGCGCAAGACCTTTGACGGGTCGAAAATGTCTTTCACGCCATCGCAAGCCGATACCCCGTCGGCAAAATAAAGCCCCACGCGGAAACCCCGGTCTTTGGCGTAGCGTATGCGGCGCCGCAGCTCAGGCCAGGACATATCCACCGGGTAGGTCCTCTCCAGAACGTTGCGGTGAAAGCCGACACCCCACTTAGGCCCCGGATCGGGCGTCTTGGCCAGCGCTTGCACCTCGGGCAACCGCGCCGAGGGAAACGCTTTCCAGGTCTTATCAAAAGCCCGCTGGCGGTAGTTGAAGGCATAGCGGCCGATATAGTCGTACCAGCCGTGCAGCGCCAGCAGCACTTTCGGGCGGTCGGCCATGCCGATCACCTTTTCCAACGCATCGATGTCGGCAAACCAGCCGCGCCCGTTGTCGCTCAAGAAGTCGTAACCGATCATGGCGACATCGTGGACCCAATCCGGCCCGGAACGCACGTCCTTAAGACAGGCAGCGTAATAGGCGCGCATGGCGTCATCGAACCCACCCTTATGCACAGCGGTCGCGAAAATCCGTTCCTCGCCATCCCGAAGGCCGAACTTTCCCCGATACGAGCATCGAAAGTAGCCCGGCCGAGCGTCGCCGCCGAGGCGGAATTCACCGCTCAACCAGGGATCTGCGGCAAACAGGATACGCATGTCTGTATCTGGCGAGAATTCATCGATAGCTGGAATGGCCAGCGCCTGCTCGGGGTCGCCCACGGCGGCGCCGGCGAGTTGGAAGACACCGGCGGCGGCGCTGGCCGTTTTGCGGCGGCCAATGCCGTTTCTTAGCGGAAGAAACGCCTCCCGGCGGCTGGCCGGCAGATGAATATTCACTGGCAGTTCCACTGTAACGTCACCACCCAGCGAGGCTGCGGCACGCACGGCGATGCGTTGCAAAACCACGGCGCTTCCGGGCAAGCTTTCCAAAGCCACCTGGTAGCGGACATTGATCTCGGGCGTGGAAGGAACTTGGTAGTGCCAGACCACGGAGTTGCCTTCCCGGTGCATCCGGTTAGCCTGATTGCAAACCCAGTCCGGCGCGCCTGGGGCGGCAATCCGGGGATGATTGGCTCCCAGCCGGCGGTCTACCAGCTCCGTTCGGCCACAGCGCAAGCTTACGATGGCGCCGGTGGCATCCACTTCCATGCGGCAGTTGCCGGCTGCGATTGATTCACGCCGGGCGCCGCTAGCCGTAAGCGCCGTTCCGGCGAGGGTGGCGAATTCTCTTCGCGTGTAGCAACGCATATCGTCAACGCTGGCGAGCCCGCTCCAGGGCCCGCTCCAGCTCTTCCTTTCCAAGTGTTGTGCTAACAAAAAGTTCCTGGCAGGCGCCCTGGCTTAACGCCAAAACCTTCCAGCCGTTGGCGGTGGGCACGGTCACGCGGAACTGCGCCTGGCCTCGCGCGTCGCGCACAGGCCGGATGACGCCGGGAATGACCGAGCGTATTTCGGGATTGGCGGCCAGCAAATTTTCCAGCACGCGGCGCACGCCGCCGATGATGCTGTGCTCGATTTTCAGCCGGTTCTGCGCGGTTCGCAGCCTCATGTCTTCATTTCCATCCATGATCTCCGCGCAGCGGAACAAAACGGACTCCCGCCACCACGCGCGTTTGCAGTTTGCCGCCACAATTGCGGATCAATAGCAGATCCTGTTCAAATCTGTCGCCAACCGGAATAACCAGCCGCCCGGCCTCGCTCAGTTGCTCAATCAATGGCTCGGGCGGGGAAGGCGCTGCCGCAGCCACCGAAATGGCGTCATAAGGGGCTAGCGGAGGGTATCCGCCGGACCCGTCGGCCACCACAACCGTGACGTTCGCTCCGCAGCCTGCGCGCTCCAGGTTTTCCCGCGCTTGGGCGGCGAGTTCCGGCACTATGTCGACCGCTATTACGCGCTGGGCCAACGCTCCCAGCACGGCGGCATGATAACCGGACCCGCAGCCCACTTCCAGCACAGTTTCGTTCCCTTTCAGCTCCAGGGCGGACGCCATCAGCGCCACGATGTAAGGTTGCGAAATGGTTTGGTTCCAGCCGATCGGCAGCGGCTCGTCGGCATAACTGTCATCGCGGTACGGCTGAGGCACAAACGCCTCGCGCGGAATCCGGCTCATGGCTTGCAGCACCCGCTCATCCCGTATGCCGCGCGCCCGCAATTGGCCTTCCACCATGCGCTTCCGCTCAGCCGCCCAATCCACGCCCTGTGTACCGTCTGGTTTCACTTGAATTGCTTCCGGTACAAAAACTCCACCCCGAACATCCCATTTTCTTCCCGGATCGCCTGAATGGACCATTGTTTGTTCACATTCCATTGCAGACCCACGATTTGTTGCTGGCCTTTGTTGAGGTTGGTGATGTATGTGAAGGTGATGTCAGGAGAAATCTGCTGCTCGACTGTGAGGCGCGCTTGGGGGTTGTTCTCGATACCGCGCAACTGGGGGGCGATTTTGATGCGGCTCACACCGAAAAACCGTTGCAGGCGGCCGGTGACAGGCGTGGCCAGAGCTTGCCCGAGCAGCACCCCGGCGCCGACCTGCTGCCAATCCAGTCCCGTATCAAACTGCCGCACGGCAACGCTGGGATTGGACGAAGGCGCACGGCCGACCGTGAGCAGGGCCATCAGTTCCTGTAGTTGCAACGGAGGGTCAGAGCGGTAAGTCATGTTCAGTCTGTTGGGGGGCCCCGACAGGTTCACGGTGACGTCAATGCCCCGGATGCGGGTTTGCAAATCCATGTTCACAACCGGTTCCAGCTTGGCGGGATTGAGGAAGGAAATCTCTCCGCGGGCGATATTGTACTTGGTCCCAAAGAAGTTTAATTCACCCTGCGTAGCCGAGAGGCGCCCCAGCAGGATGGGCTTGGCGGGATTGCCGCGCAACCTGAGGCTGGCTTCAATCTGTATGTCCCGGGTTAAAGTGGTTTCCAGCCGCGCATTGGGCGCGGTTTCCACGCGCACGTCGAACTGCATCCCACGCAGTAATTCATTGGAAATCACCGGGGTGACGACCGGCTGCGCAGATTCCGCCACCAGGCTGCTGAAATCGACGTGCGGATGAATGCTGGAACGCACAATCCGCACCGTGCCGGCCAAAAGGCTGCGGCTAGCGGTACCGGTAAGGTTTAAAGTGGCGTCGGCCGTGGTGCTAAACCCCTCCGGATAGCGCACACGGACCTGGGCAGCGGAGGCTTGCAGGCGGTAAACCGTGTCCGGCCCGCCGAACCCCAAAAACCCGCTCAGTGAAAGGGTGCCGCCACCGGATTGCGCGGTCAGGCTTTCAATCGTGGCCCGGCGGCGGTCAAAGAACACGGTTCCGTTGGCCTTATCCAGCCCGTTCGGCACGCCGCTGAAATAGAGAGAGGCGTTGACCAGTTTGAGCCTGCCGTACAAGCCTGGATCCCCCAGCGGACCGCGGACTTCCGCGTCCAGTTCGGACCGGCCCGCCGCCGAAAGGTCCTTCTCGAAATCATGCAACACCGCCAGATCTACGCCGCCACGCAAACGCAGGTCGAAGCGGCCTTGCGGGCCCAGAGAGACTTTGCCACTGATTTCCAGGTTGGTTTCCCGGCCTGCCAACCGGGCCCGCACCACTTGCCATTCGCCCAAGGTCCCTTCGATGAGAAACCGCTCGGCGTTGCGAAGCCCCAATTATCCCAACATCGAACCAGCCGCACCGGGGCCCGGATTGATTACCAGAACCCCGATGTCGGCTCGCGACTTCCACTTCAACGGATCAACACCCTGGCCGCGGAAGGCCAGCTTGCCCTCACTGAAGGCTTCCAGTGGCAGAGCTCCGCCGCCACCGGCATACCAGGTATGTATGGTGGAGAGCGCCAGACGGCGGAATTGCAGCTCGCCCTCCACTGGATGCGGAGCATCCAGGCCCATCCTCAACAGCATGGAAACGCCAGCTCCCGCCAGCTCAGCCTGCGAGCGAATCACGACCGCGGAGCCGGAGGTCACCGCGCCTGCCCGTAGCCATCCTAGAGAGCGGCCCCCCAAAGCTAAATCCAGCGTCTCAGCCTGCCCCGCAAGCTCAAGAATGTGGACCCCGCGGGCGCCGATTTCTACGTGGGTTTCTAGTTGCGCGTTCAAGCGGCCTGCGGATCCAGGAAAGACCGACTTCAAGGCGGCAATCTGCTGGAGCGGCACTCCCGCCGCAGCCAGCTTCAGGTGCGCCGCTCCCTGTCTCCAGTCGCCGGGTTTATGCGCGTAGGCGGCGGTCCATTGGATCGGGGCGCCGCCTGCCGAAGCCTGGGCCTGTGAAATCGTGAGCCGGTTTCTGGCGTAATACACGGTCGCCCGGACTTTGTCTAGCCGTTGGCCCGCGATGCAAACCTTTGAAAGCTCCATTTCGCCTTGAGCGGCAGGCGCGCCCAAAGAACCCTCGATCCGGACGCGGGCTCTGGCTGAACCGGAAAGCCCTAGGCCGGCCGCCTGACCGGGCAGTAACGCCGCCAGATCATCGCCCGCAGCCTTTAGCGTGGCGGAGACCGGCATGCTTGAGTCAAGTTGGAAGTCGCGGAGCGGGATGCGCGCACTGCCAGAGGCTTGTATTCCGGATCCCTCTATGGCCAAGCGATCGATGCGCGCCTGGCTGGCGTTAACCTCGACAGCGGCTTCCATACGGTGGATCGTGTAACCGCGGTATTGAGCATTGCGGAGGGTCACAGCACCCCGGATGTGCGGCGAACGCAGGCCGCCGCTCACTTGGCCTTCAAAGCGTGCGGAACCGTCTCTGAGCGTAAGCGGCATCTGGTGCGCCGAGCTTGCACCCAAGATGGCGAGTGTAGCCTCCAGCTCACGCAGGTCGGTCGTGTCCAGCCGGACGCGCAGAGAGGCATCCGGATCGCCATCCAAGTCAATCCGGCTGACGGCGGTCTGAATGTGGCTCGTGCCCAATGTGAAGCGCCGGCGGAGGCCGTCATAGCGCAAGTCTAGATGGCCGCCGAGCGCCGCACCCGCGAGCGTCAGCCTGGCTTCCAGGGCCGGCGCTTCCAGGTCCGGCCTGGCGCGGAGCTGGATCTGTCCGGAAATGGAGCCTTGCCAAGGCGGAGACGGCAGGTCCAGCGCGGCAAACGCGCCATCCAGCGGCAGAGCGTGCAGGTGTCCGTCCAAGCGCAGTCCCTGCTGGCTCGTTAGTGAAGCCACACCCTGAAGACTCCCGCCCAGCGCCGCAGCCATGAAACGGGTGACGTTCAAGCGGCCCGGCGTCCAATCCACAATGGCGTTCAGGTTTATTCCAGACACGCTTACCGGCGCACGGCGGTAAGCCAGCCCCAAGGCGGCAACTGTCGAACGCACCTGCCAGCCTCCGGAAGAATCGTAGTGCAGGCTGCCTTCCAGAGTTGCCGAGCCGGCGGGCGCTACAGGCAGCGGATACAAGCCGGCCAATTCGGCTACTGACAGCTTAGCGGAGAAATCGGCATCGAAGTGAGGAGAGCGCCAGTTCGCCAGAACGCCCCGGAATTGGAGGGAAGACTTCGCGGTGATCACCTGGGCGGAGCAGATCCGCAACCGATCTTTCTCCAGTTGGACGGTGGCGTCGATCTGTAACGGTGCGGTGAATGCCGCCGGAGCGTTAAAGGCCGCCCGGCGTACAGAAATTCGGCCGGCATATTGCTCGTGCGCAGCCTCGTAGAACAACTGCACGCGAAGGCTTTCGCCGTGAAAATCGAAGTTTGCCTTTTGGATGCCGCACTCAATGGCCCCTTGGAGAATTTCCACGCGGTCAATGGCCAGGGCCAGAAACCGCTCCACGGCGTTGGGCCCGCCGGGGCGGGGCGGCCTGGGACGGGGGATGTTGGTGGTTCCATCCGGATAGACGGCGATGCGCAGGCGGGGCGCTTCGACTTCCAGTAAACGAAGGTCGATGTTGCGTTTTATAAGCGAGACGATTTTGAAGCCCACGGCAATACGCCGCGCTCTCAGAAACGGCGCCTGGTTCCGCGCTTCCGTCCCGTGCAGGACAAACTCGCGGATTTCGGCTCGCATCCTGCCTCCATCGAAATAGAACGAGCCGATTTCCGCACGGCCGCCGGTGGCGCGCTCCACTTCGGCGATCAGGCGCTGGCGCACTTTGTCCCGGAACCAGGAGGTGCGGACCAGGGCAAGAAATCCTGCGCCCAGCGCCAAACATAGCGCGGCAAACAGCGCCAGCGCGATAGCCGCCCTACGCCCGGTCATTGGAACACCGCCGGGCGATAGACGATCCTGGCGCGCGAACGGGCGTCTTTCAGCCAAGCATCCAGCATGCGGTCCACTTTCTCTTCCACCAGAATCTGCTCGATTTTCGGCGCCACTTGTTCGAGCGGCGGATCTGGAGCGGCGCCTGCCGACCGCCATTGCGGCAGGAACTGCTTCACATAGTATTGCTGGATTTCCGCACTTCCGACCTGGACAGTGGGACGGAAACGGTAGTCGATGAAGCGCAGAGCGGTGAGTTGCTCCAGCATGTAAGCGGCTAGGGCGGAGTCTGTGATGCCAGCCTGCGCAAGCGCTTGGCGGTAAGCCGGCGCTTCGGGGAAGCGCTCTCGGCGCCAGTTTTCCAACGCGGCGGTTGCGTCTTTTTCCTCCGGCAAAGGATAGCGGCTGAGCTCGATCTCGCGCCGCATCAGAGCGCGGTCCACCAGCCGTTCGGCGGCGGCGCGCTTGGCGGGCCCGGAAAAATCCGGTTGGCTTTGGTTCAGAAAAGCGCTCAAGCGAATGTCCCGGATTAGATCGCTCTCCGCAATCACCTGATTGTCGATGGTCACGGCGATGCGGTCCAGAATCTCCGCCGCTCCCAACGGAGCGGCTAAGACGGCCAGCATAAGCACGCGCCTGAGCATCACAATCCTTGCCGCAAGGAAAAGTGGAACTGGAAGTGGCTCAGGAGATTATTGGTGGGTGTCCCGAGTTTGTTCCTCAGCG
>CAYSBM010000030.1:0-2377 GCA_964429095.1 uncultured Solibacteraceae bacterium
CCTTTCGGGCTTTCTCATACTGGCGCGTGCGGCGCGAACATGACCGCCGCAACGCCCGCCCCTGCGCCGTGGTGCTGGCGACTTCGGCCGGCTGGCTGGCCTATAGCCAGATTGCCGCCACGGATCTGCCCATGTCGGCAGCTTTCGCCGCCGCGCAACTGTCGGCGCTCGGTTGGCTCCAGCGGGGCGAGCGGCGCGGCTTATTGGCGACGGGAGTCCTGATGGGTATGGCGGTTCTGGCCAAGGGGTTGGTGCCGCTGGCGCTAGCCATCCCCTTGGTTTGGATGGGCCGGCGGCGCTGGCGGGATCTCATCCTGCCCGGGGCGGTTGGAGTTCTGGTGGCCGCACCCTGGTATGCAGCCGTCACATGGCGCCACGGCCGGCTCTTCTTGGAGGAATTTTTTGGCCGCCATCATTTCCAGCGCTTCACAGCCGACGCTTTGATGCATACGCAGCCCTTCTGGTTTTACGTTCCGGTTCTGCTGGCCGGCCTGTTCCCCTGGACGCCGGCCCTGTTGGCGGTTGCGGAGCGGCGTTGGTTTGAAGACCGGCGGCTACGGTTTCTGGCGTGGTGGGTGCTGTTCGGACTCCTGTTCTTCTCGTTGTCAGCCAATAAACTTCCAGGCTATTTGCTGCCGTTGCTGCCTGCGCTGGCGGCGCTGACTGGACGGGCGCTGGCTTGGCGCAAAGATGCCTGCTGGTACGTGGCCGCAGTGGGAGCACTGCTGGGATTGACGCCGCTGGCGGCGGACGTTCTTCCCCGGGCGCTGGCAATGGGCTTGTCCCGCGCCGGCGCGCCGCACATTTCCCTCTGGGCGGCAGCGGCGGCTTTGGCTCTGGCGGTGGCATGCTGGTGGCTCGAGAGACGTGGACGCCGCACTCTGGCCCTGGCCATCATCGGCTGTGGGATAACGGCGGGGGTGGTGGTGATGAAGGTGGTCATCTTCCCGCAGATTGATTACGCCGCCTCGGCGCGGCCGTTGTGGGGGCAAATCGCGGCTCACCGCGCGGAGACCTGCGTCGAGACTATGCACCGAAGCTGGCGATACGGCCTGAATTACTACAGCGTTACGCCACTGCCGGACTGCGTTGGGACGCCCCTGCGAATTCAAGTGACGCAAGAGCCGGGCCGGCCGCCGCGGGTTGCGGTCATACAACCCTGATTGTTGCCGTCAGCTCGTCTGATCCTTTCCTTCTGTGGCCTTGACCCAGAAAGCGTACAGGTCACCATCCCGTAGATGGAAGCGGAAACAAACCGGCCGGCCCGCCAGAGGAGCCAAGCTTGCGGTTTTCTTCCAGCGAACCTCGGTGCGGGTTGTGTCGGTGTCAATCGGAACACATTCGGCAAGCGTGTAGGGCTGAATGGTTCGGCCATCCCTGTCCAGTACTTCCACTCGCAGTTCACCTTTGGACACGGCTGCATTCACCAATAGCCGGTGGCCGTTAAAGCGCACCAACCGCGTGGTCAAAGTGCCCGGTTTGCTTGCCGCGCGCATGGAAGCGAACCCGTCGCGGCGCAGGGTGGCCAAGCCTGTAGTACAGACACCCGAACCCTTGGTCCCGGGCACCCCTGCGCGCCCGCTTACATAGAAATAGAGCCGGTCGCCGACCATGAGATAGCAGCCTCCGGCGGATTGGACGTTGCCCCAGTTCCAATCGCCATAATGCTCGGAGACAGGAATCAGCGGGCGGCGGTCCGGACGGTGCCAGTGAAAACCGTCCCGGCTGTATGCCGCGACAATTTCGTTGGGCTTGGGGCGGTCCGCTGGTTGGCCGCGCCAGATGGTGAACAATCCCAGCATGATGCTCTCGTAGGCTGCCGCGTCCAAATTGTAGAGTTGGCATGGCGTCTTCAAGTCATCGCGCTGCGGGTCCAAGCGGTCCGCGCCAACCCACGGCAGTGGGTCAAAGCGCTTCCAGTTCATTCCCGAGACGGCGTCCCGGGTCTCCCAGTAGCGCCGCATGCGGCCACGCCGGTTGTCGTCCTTCAGGCTGAAAACCCACACTTTGCGGAAAGGATTGTAGAACAAGGTGCTGCGGTCTTTGGCCGGGCCGCTGCGCGCGGCTTCGGCGCCCCAGTGAATGCCGTCGCGAGATCGCCTTTGCGGCCGATCCGGTTACACGCTCCGCATGTTGGTGGGGCGCTGGCGGAACAAGACAAAGCGTTTCTCAGCAGATGCAGCCTCCATGTCCAGCCACACCGTTGTCGATCCCCGGGGCTCATCCAGGACGATGTTTGTGCCAGGGATTACATCCAGGCGGGGTTTAATCCAGCGGATGCCGTCTTCGGAATAGGCGTAGGCGGTCCGCCCCCAGTAACCGGCCATGTACGACAAATTGAAAAGCCGGACGGTGGGGTCACACCATACTCCATCGC
>CAYSBM010000030.1:2387-13959 GCA_964429095.1 uncultured Solibacteraceae bacterium
TAGACTCCCATGGCGGCTCGGGCCTCACCAGTGGGCAGGCCGGATGGTAGACAGCCTGATGGTAGACGCGTTCCAAATTTGTGTCCGCAATCAGGAAGTCGTCCACCAGAAGTTGGCGTCCCAGGTCGATGGGAATGACTTCCGGCGGAGCCGCCAGATAAGGGCACTGCATCGGCTCGTAGGGAACATCCGGCTGCGCGGGCGGCCAATCAGCAGTTAATCGGATTCCATTGTATAGAACTGTGCCGCTGGCGCCCCGGCCCTGGCCCGGCAAGCAGGCAGCCGCCAGCCAGGCGGCCGCCGATCTTCGAGTGATCGCTTGGTTCATGACAAACAGCACTTCCCTTCGTTGTACCAGCTATGTTACATTCTCGCCATGGAGGGAATCAGATGGCCTGCAAGACCCCGAAGAAGGCGGCGAAACCGGCCCCGAAAAAGAAAGCAAAGTAGCAACCGCAATGGGGGACCGCTCCCACGAGGGCGGGTGGTCCCCAGCCTCTAGCCTCCTGTCTGGGTCAACTTCATGCGCATACTCGCCTTGCTGGGTGTATTTGCTGTGCTGCTTTCAGCCCAGGCGCCCCGGCGCGACGTGGTCGTAGTCACCGGAACCTATGAACCTATTCCACTTGAGGAAGCCGAACGCGCCATCACCCTGCTGCCCGTGGCGGGCCAGAGGCTGCTAGCTGCCAGCCTTGTTGATTTTCTGAAGCTGGACCCGTCGCTGGATGTGCGGCAGCGGGCGCCAGCGGGGGTGCAAGCCGATGTTTCCATTCGTGGCGGCACGTTCGCGCAGACGCTGGTGCTGCTGGACGGCGAGCGGCTAAACGACCCGCAGACCGGCCACCACTCGATGGATATTCCGGTTCCTCTGGAAGCCGTTGGGAGGATCGAAGTGCTGCGTGGCGCCGGGTCGGCCTTATACGGCGCAGATGCGCTGGGAGGTGTGGTGAACATCGTCACGGCGCCGCCGGAGGCTTCCGAGGTGCGCGTGCGGACGGCGGCGGGTAATTTCGGGGTAAACCAGCAGAGCGCTTCGCTAGGCGGGGTGGCCGGGGAGTTTTCCGGTCACCTCAGTTTGTCGCGCGACTTTTCCAGCGGCTTCATGCCCGGACGCGATTACCGCAATCTCGGCGCTTCGTCCGTCGCGCGCTGGCGCGCGAGCAGCCTCACGCTGGGCGCCGCGGACAAAGCCTTCGGAGCCTCGGGTTTTTATGGTGACTACAATTCTTGGGAGCGCACCAAGACGTGGTTCGCCGGCTTGCGCCAAGCGCTGGGCGAACGCACTTCGGCTTCCTTTGCTTTCCGCCGCCACACAGATTTGTTTGTGCTGCTGCGCGATAGGCCCCAGGTTTACACCAACCACCACGCTGTAGAGGCTTACCAGGGCGCCTTGCGGCGGCATGAAGATTTTCGAGCAAGCCTGCGGTTGCACTACGGGGCCGAGATATTCTCTGACGCCATCCAGTCTTCGAATCTAGGCCGCCATGCGCGTACTCGCGAAGCCGCCTATGTGTCGCTGGACGCGCGCGCGCTAGGGCGGTATTCCATCAATCTGGCTCTGCGCGATGAGGTCAGTGGTCCGGTGCGCCATGAACTCTGCCCGTCACTCGGCGGCGGCGTCTGGCTGAACCAGCGCACCCGGTTCCGTGCCAGTGTGAGCCGTGCGTTCCGCATGCCGACCTACACCGAGCTGTATTACCACGACCCTGCCAATATCGGCTCGCCAGCGTTGCTGCCGGAGAGGGCCTGGAGTTATGAAGGCGGTCTGGAGTGGAACTTAGGCGGGCGTGTGCGGGGCGAGGCGGGAATCTTTCATCGCCGGGAACATGACACCATTGACTACATCCGTGATTCTCCCGGCGGCATCTGGCGCGCCGCCAATTTCGCCCGGCTGCGTTTCACGGGAGCCGAGGCGGCGCTGCGGATCAACGCTAAACGGGGATCACAGGTGGATCTGCGTTATACGGTATTGCGCGGTAACCGGGAGATGCCCTTGGGAATGGATAGCAAGTATGTGTTGAACTATCCCTCGCATGCCGGGGTCTTGACCTGGCAGGGAACCTGCAAGAGCCTGCTGGCTCGCACGCGAGTGGGCGCGCTGGCACGTCTCCACCGCTCTCCCTACGCGATTTGGGACTTGTATGCGGCGCGCGCGGCGGGAAGTTGGCATCCGTTCTTACAAATCGCCAACATTACCAGCACCCGCTATCAGGAGATTCCTGGAGTGGCGATGCCCGGCCGTTCGTATGTGATCGGGCTTGAGTACGTCCTAAAGAAACCTTAATGCGCTGATTTTACGGGATTTTAACCAGAGCCGCAAGGCGCTCGGGAAACATTGGCCTTGGTTCGGCCGTCTGATAAATGAGTCGAAATGAGCGGACAAAGCACCAAGATTGGCGGCCGGTTCCTGAGCGGCCTCCTGATTGCTGGCGGCCTGATGGCCGCCGAGCACCAAGGCGTGGTGAGAGCCGGGGGGTTGCCTGTGCCGGGAGCTACAGTCACCCTCACCCAGGGAAGCAAGAAAGCTGTAACTACCACCGATGAGCACGGAGCATACGCGTTCTCCGGCCTCGACGAGGGCGTGTGGACCATTGAAATTGAGATGCTGGGCTTTGCCAAGATCCGTTCCGAAGTGGCGGTTGGCCCCAGCATCTGGCCGCCGCCGTGGAACCTGGAGATGCTTCCCGCCTCTTCGTTAATGGCGAGGAAATCCGCGGTGGCGGAAACGGCGAAAGCCGGTGCCGACGCACACCCGCCGGCGCCGCCGTTTGGCGGGGCCGCGGGAAGGCCGGCCCTGAACGGGCGTAATGGGGATAACTACCAGCGGCTGGATGTGAATGCCGCCTCGCTGGGTAACATCGCCCCCGCGACAAACGGGTTCGGGAATGACGCCAGTCTGGCGGAGTTGACTCAAAGCGCAGCAGACGCCTTGCTGGTAAGCGGCAGTTTGAGCCGCGGCCTGGACATGCCCATGCACAATGACTGGTTCGGGCCGGGCGGCTTCAGGCCCGGGCCCGCCGGCATGGGCCCCATGGGTGGTCCTGGCGGGGAACCATCCGCCGGGGAGCCGAATCCCTCTATGGGGACGCCGGTGATGGTCCTGGGTGGAGCGGGCAGAGCAGCTGCGATGGGCCCCCCGATGGGCGGAGGCCCCGGAGGCGGTCCCATGGGGGGACAGATGGGCGGCCCCGGCGTGGGGCCCATGGGCGGGCCGGGGCACGGTGGCTTCGGAGGTCCCGGCATGCGCCAAGGGCGGCCTGACTGGCAGGAGCGCCGGAACACCATGGCCTTCGGCAACAGGCGGCGCAACCCGCACATGCGTTACCGGGGTCATCTTTCCTTCGATCTGGGCAACAGTTTCTGGGCTGCGAAGCCTTACTCGGTAACCGGCGCCGCGACGGAAAAGCCGGCTTACGCCAATGCCCGCGCCAACATCATGCTGGGCGGCCCTCTGAAGATACCCAAGCTGCTTAGCGGCGAGAAGGGAATGTTTATCTTCCATTACCAACTGACACGCAGCCGCAATGGAGCCACGCAATTCGCCACCGTGCCCACCGATCTGGAGCGCACGGGTGACTTCTCGCAGTCGTACGCTGGCTCCTCTCTGGCGATCTACGATCCTCTGAGCGGCATGCCGTTTCCCTCCAGCGCCATTCCCGCCTCGCGGATGGATGCGACAGCGCTGGCGTTGCTGGCCTACTATCCCCGCGCCAATCTGCCCGGTTTGCGTAACAACTTCCAGATACCCTTGGTCAGCACGAACAATAACGACAACATCAATGCGCGTCTGAACCAGACCATTACCCGGAAGGACCGGTTGTATGGAGGCTTAGGCTACCAGGGGGGCGACACGGTCACACCTAACCTTTACGGGTTCACGGCCACGGGCTCCAATCGAGGGCTGAACATCAACCTGGGATGGTCGCGCACCCTCCGCACCACGCTGATCAATAACCTGCGTTACACGTTTAGCCGGATGAGAAACTCCGATACGCCATATTTCGCTTACCGTGAAAACGTAGCGGCGAAGCTGGGTATCGCGGGGACCTCCGAGGCACCACGCAACTGGGGGCCGCCGGATTTGTCTTTCACGAATTACTCCGGCCTTAGCCAGTCAAACGAGGCTTTGAACCGCAACCAGACCAGTTCGGCGGGCGAGAGTCTGCTCTGGATCCGCGGCTCCCACAATATGACTTTTGGGGTCGATTACCGCCGGCAGCAAATGAACCGGATCTCGGACGTGAATGCCCGCGGTACATACACATTTACCGGATCGATTACTTCGAGTGCCGGCAAAGGAGGCTGGGATCTGGCCGACTTTCTCCTGGGGCGCCCCTACGCCAGTTCAATTCGCTACGGCAATGGTGATCTCTACTTCCGCTCTTCGGCCTTCAGCGCTTATGCAGCCGACGACTGGCGCATCAACACCCGCCTCACGCTCAATTTCGGGGTGCGCTATGACTACACGACGCCCATTACGGAACTCTACGACCGGATGGTGAATCTGGACGTCGCCCCTGGCTATACCGCCATCGCGCAGGTGTTGCCAGGCCAGCGGGGTCCTTATTGGGGCGTCTACCCGCGCTCCCTGGTTGATCCGGACCGCAACAATTTCTCGCCGCGAGTGGGGTTGGCCTGGAAGCCCTCCGCGCGGCGCTCTACGGTCATTCGTTCCGGCTACGGGGTTTACTACAATACGCAAGTCTACACTTCCATTGCTGCCAATATGGCGCAGCAGCCGCCTTTCTCCCGTACGCTGCAAGTGGCTGCCTCGGCAGTCAATCTTCTGACCTTGCAAAACGGGTTTCTCGCTATGCCAAGTCTGGGGATCACAAACACCTACGCCATTGACCCGCGTTATCAGATTGGGTATGCGCAGACCTGGAATCTCTCCGTTCAACAAAGTTTGCCCGCATCGTTGGTGGCTGTGGCCACATACCTGGGAACCAAGGGCACGCGGCTCGATCAGCAATTCCTACCCAATTCCACGCCGCCGGGCGCGGCTTTTGTCATCCCTTACCCCTCCGGCTATATTTACGAGCAATCCAACGGTAATTCGGTGTATCACGGAGTCACGTTCCAGTTGATGCGGCGGCTGCGCAGTGGGCTGGGAGGAGGCGCTTCCTACACGTATTCGAAATCTATCGACGACGCGGGAACCGGCGGCCGGGCCGTGGTGGCGCAGAACTACCTGGATCTGGCCGCGGAACGCGCCTTATCGAGTTTCGATCAAAGGCACAACTTTTCACTCCATTGGATTTACAGCAGCGGAATGGGCCTGCGCGGCGGCGCGCTGGTGAACGGATGGAAGGGCAAATTGCTGCGGGACTGGACGTTTCTAAACACCATTGTGTTTCGTTCGGGCATGCCGCTTACGGCCACCGCCGGCGGGACGCGCTCGGTGACCGGCGGGACCGGTGTTACCGGCATTGTGCGAGCCGACGCCACCGGCTTGCCCGTTCGCGCCTCTTCCACCAGCCCTTACTTCAACACTGCCGCTTTCGCGCAGCCCGCCCCAGGTTTCTGGGGCAACGCGGGACGCAACACAATTCCGGGGCCCGCCACGTTTTCCCTGAACGCGTCTTTGGGGCGGAGTTTCCCGGTGAGCGAGCGCAGCGCCGTTGAACTGCGTTTGGAGGCCAACAATGTGCTCAACCACGTCACCATCACCAGCTTTGGGACGGTGGTGGGCTCCAGCATGTTCGGCATCGCAAACGCAGCCGCCCCTATGCGAAAGTTGACTGCCAGCTTGCGATTCAGGTTCTGATCTATGCGTGCCACCCTAGCCACTCTGTATAGCGTCTGGCTGGTTGCCGGCGCCCAGCCGCAGCCGGTTCCGCCTGGGACAGTCAAGTTTGAGACCACCACCCAACTGGTGGTGGTGAATGTCACGGCGACGGACCGCAACGGCAAACCGATAGAAGGACTGAAGGCTTCGGACTTCATCATCACTGAGGATGGCAAGCCCCAGAAGATCGCCATCTTCGAGTTTCAGCGCCTGGAGGAAGGTGCTTCCGCTCCTGCTGAGCGCACCCTGAAGCAGCGCCCGGGTGGAATTGCGCCCGCGGTCAAGCCCGCTCCGGCGCAGATTACGCCTTCAAAACCGGGTGAAATCCGTTACCGGGACCGGCGGCTGCTGGTGATGTTTTTCGACCTCACCTCCATGCCGGTGGCCGATCAAATCCGGGCGCAGAAAGCCGCTCTTAAGTTCCTGGATTCGCAGATGACGGCTTCGGACCTAGTGGCCGTGATGACCTTCTCCAGCGATCTGAAAGTGCTGGTGGACTTCACCGGCGACCGCGAAGCATTGATCCGTGCGATCAAAGGCCTCACCATCGGCGAGGGCAGCGATATGGCGGTAAACGGCGCGACCGCCGGAGATGAAACGCAACCCGACACCGGCGAGGCCTACACGGCCGATGACACGGAGTTCAATATCTTCAACACAGACCGCAAGCTGGCCGCCATCGAGACAGCGGCGCGGATGCTTGCCTCGTTGCCCGAAAAGAAGGCTCTCATCTATTTCGCGAGCGGCATGACCAAGACGGGCGTGGATAACGAGGCGCAACTGCGCGCCACGGTGAACGCCGCCATCCGCGCGAATGTATCGCTTTATCCCATCGATGCGCGGGGCCTGGTGGGGCAGGCGCCGCTGGGCGACGCCACCAAAGGTTCGCCTGGCGGCCAGGGTATGTATTCGGGCAGCGCGGCGCGCTCGGCCATGGGAAGCTTTCAAGACCAGCAGGAAACGCTGTACACGCTGGCGGCCGATACCGGCGGCAAGGCGTTGCTGGACGAAAACGATCTTGCGCTGGGCATCCAGCAGGCGCAGAAGGACATCGCCAGCTATTACATCCTGGGCTATTACAGCACCAATCAGGCCATGGACGGCCGCTTTCGCCGCATTCGGGTGCAGTTGGCCAACAAGTCGCTGTCGGCCAAGCTGGACTACCGCAGCGGATATTTCGCATCCAAACAGTTCCGGGATTTCAGCGCCAGCGACCGCGAACGCCAGCTTCAGGAGGCCCTGATGTTGGGTGACCCGGTCACGGACCTGCCCATCGCCCTGGAGGTGGCGCATTTTCGTCTGGCGCGCGACCGGTATTTTGTGCCTCTGGCGGTCAAAATCCCCGGCAGTGAACTTGAACTGGCCAAGCGCGGCGGGGCCGAGCGCACCCGCCTGGACTTCATAGGGCAGGTAAAGGACGCCAAGGGAACGCTGGTGGCCACCGTGCGGGATGAAATCGAAGTCAAACTCAAAGGTGAGAATGCGGGCCAACTCTCCAAACGGAACCTGCAATACGATACCGGCTTCACGCTGCCGCCCGGAGTATATACGGTAAAGTTTTTGGCGCGGGAAAACGAAAGCGGAAAAATGGGCACTTTCGATACCAAGTTCAGTATCCCGGACCTCCCCTTAGAGCGCAACAATCAGCCTATCAGCAGCGTGATATTAAGCAACCAGCGCGAAAGTTTGAAGGCGGCCGTGGCCACTGCTGAACGCAACAAGAAGCTGCTGGCGGCCAATCCTCTGGTCCAGGACGGCGAGAAACTAGTGCCCAGCGTGACGCGTGTATTCCGCACCGACCAGCAGATGTATGTGTATCTGGAGGCCTATCAGCCCGCGGCTCAGAGCACCGAACCGCTCATTGCCAGCGTCAGCTTTTATCGCGGCAAACAGAAGGCGTTTGAATCCGAACCGCTCCAGGTGACCTAGGGGCTGAATCCAAAGACCAAGGCGGTTCCCATCCGCTTCAGTCTGCCTCTGAACAAGCTCACTGCCGGACGCTATACCTGCCAGGTAAGCGTGCTGGATCCTGTGGCGCGGAAGTTCGCCTTCTGGCGCGCTCCGGTAGTGGTGATTCCGCCGCCGTCCGGCGGCGCCTAGAGCGGCTCAGGGCGCCGGCGGCTGGGCCAGCATCGCATCCACCCAATCGAAAGCCCGGGAGACGGCTGCGGGGGAGGGGCGGTGGCCAGTATTTTCCTCAAACAGGTAGCCGATGTTCTGCGCGCGCCCCAGTAGGGCATAGACGGATCGGGCGGCGTTGATGTAATGCCAACTACGCAGGGTGTCGGTGTGGCCTCCGCCGAATAGCAGGAAGCCGCGCGGGGCGATCAAGGCGAGCAACTCGTGCTGATCCATGCCCGCCGGCATTTCTTGAATTTTTGCGCCCAAGTACCAATACTCGCCGTAGTTTGACAGCGGCAAGCCGATCCCCGGCTCGTAGCTCACTGCCGCGCGGATCCGGGGGTCCAGGGCGGCCGCGTAAAGCGCCATCTTTCCGCCCAGAGACCAGCCCATGATGGCGATGCGCGAGCGGTCCACGTCGGCGCGCGACGACAGGTAATCGAGCAGGCGGTGCGCATCCCAGACCCACTTGCCCAAGCCGGTGCAGCCGGGATGGCGCAAGGCGAGATTAGCGATGGCTTCGGCATAGCCCTCACCATAATCCATGCCGAACCAGCGCACGCTCACCGCCAGGTAGCCGCGCTGAGCGGCCAGGTAGGCGAAGGAAACAGCGCTCAGTGGGTCCGCCCGGCGGCCGCCCAAGTTGATGCCGTTTGGCGAGTCGACATCATAGAATGGCACAATCATCACGGGCAGCGGACGCTTGGCGCCGTGGGGTGGTTCAATCACGCTGGCGCGCATCCATTGGTCCGGCTCGGTCTGGATGGAAATGAGCCGCACGGTGGCGCCGGGCTGCCGGAAGGCGTCCAACTCGCGCACGGCGGGGATAAAAGGAGCTAAGCGTGGCGCGCCCAGCAGCTTTTCCCAGCGAGCGCGAATGGCCTCACGGCGCGCCGGCCAGCCAGCAGCCGTGGGCGTCTGGCCGAGCAAGGGCGCCAGCCCTCCAGTTGAGTCTTGATAAGCCGCCGGGGGCTGGCTGTAGAGCGTAGCCGGATCCATGACGGAAGGTTGCCGGGTGGCGGGCAGGCTGCGGCAAAGGCGGAATCCGGTATACGGACTACGCCTGTCCGGAGCCATGCCGGAGCGGTACTCTTTACCTGCCCATCCTGAGGTCAAGCTGAGGAACGATCCGCCACGGATCACCCGCTCTGCACCCCAAACCGGTCCCCGGGGATTCTTCAACTGTTCCGGTGCGCGCAGCGCGTTGTAATAATTGTCGCACCATTCCCAAACGTTGCCGGTCATATCGTAGAGGCCGTACTGGTTGGGAGGGTAGCTGCCAACCGGACGGGTGCCTTTTTTCTGGAACAATTCCAGCAGCGTGGCCGCGTCGCTCGTGGAGGCGGTACCCAGGTTGGCCGCAGCCGCGCGGCCTGCGGTGGGCGGCACGCCCTCTCCGGCGGCCGCATAGCTCCATTCGGCCTCTGACGGCAGACGGTAGCCATCCGCAGCCGGATCACGCTGGCCAGTCGAGAGGTTGTAACACGGTCTGAATCCCTCAGCCTGGCTCAATAAGTTGGCATAGCGGATGGCTTCCCACCAGGAAACGTTTTCGGCCGGCCGCCCCGGGTCCTGGTAGTGGGACGGATTATAGCCCATCAAAGCTTGGAATTCCTTTTGGGTCACTTCGGTGCGTCCGATGGCGAAAGCGTCTATCCAGATGCGGACCTTCATCCCTGTAGCCGGGTCGGCCGTCTCGTAAGCGGCCGGGGGAATCGCAACCAGATCCGCCGCAGCCAGGGGCAGGGAGAGGCAAAAAAGGAATGGCGCGCAAAGTCTCATCCTCACCAGTATGCAACGGCGGATCCGTTCTGTGGCGGAAAAGACGGATAGACTAAAGATATGCGGATGATGCTCCTTGCTGCGCTGGCCGCCGCCATGGGCTTGTTCGCTGAGGGGCCGGGCTGTCAGAACACGCCCGTCTACACACCCTGCGAAATCGTTTTTGAGCTGAGCCAGACCGAGGCGGCCGCACACCCGAATCCCTTCCTGAGCGTGGAGATCAACGGAGAATTCCGCTCGCCACGCCACCGTACGTTCCTCATGCCCGCTTTCTGGGACGGCGGCCGCCGCATGGTGCTGCGTTTCACGCCCGTTGATGCCGGCGACTGGGACTACCGCATCACGAGCAACCTCCCGCGTTTCAACAACCAGTTAGGTCGTTTCACTGCCGCTGCTTCCGAACTGGCCGGCTTTGTGCGACCTGCCAACATGCACCATTGGGCGACGACCGGGAATAACCAGCCGCATCTGTGGATGGGCGATACTGGCTACCGGTTTGGCCTGATCGACCGCGCGGCGTTTGACCTGATCTTGGAGGCTCGGGCCCGGCAGAAATTTACCCACCTGCGCGGTTTGGCGCTGGGCTGGGACGCGGATCTGGCCCAAACTTTTCCTGCGGCGGACCGGCCCCGCATCGAGTACTGGCGTGAACTCGATCAGCGGATTCTAGCGCTTAACGGGCGGGGCATCACAGTGGACTTGATTTTGGGCAGTGACACCGCCCAACTGATACGCCTGTTTCCAGAGCCTGGAGAGAGGGAGCGCTATTTGCGGTATATCGTGGCGCGCTATGCCCCCATGAACGTTACCTGGCAACTGGTCGAGGAATTCGAAGGATACGAAAATGCGCGGGAGATGACCAAAGAACTCGGCCGGACTTTGAAACGTCTGGATCCCTATGATCACCCGCGCTCGGCGCACGCGTCGGCTACCTCCGCTCCTTTGCTGGCTGATGGATGGATGAACTATGTCATGTACGGCTCCCCGGACGACGCGTTGGGGGCGATCGAGCACCAACTCTACCCGGCGCCGTTTGTAAATGCTGGGTTCGCTTATGAAAATTCGGGCGCCGGAGGCGCCTTTCCGCACGACGCGGATTCCGATGCCTTCCGCCGCCGGCTGTGGAACGCCACCATGAACGGCCAGTACCCATATTTCGGCAACACCGGGACACTGGGTGCAAAATCCCTGCCTGTGGAGGCCAGATATACTGACTCGCCCGGCGCTCGGGCCATGACCGCCTGGTTCGATTTCTTCTCCCGTACGCGCCACTGGGAGCTGGAACCCTATTTTGATGTCGACGGAGGCCGGGCTATCGCCTTGGAGGGAGTCGAATACGTCGTATATGTCGAGAAGCCCGGACCAGTGGAGATCGCGGTCGAAAAGCATAATTACGACGTCGCCTGGTTTAATCCGCAGACCGGTGAGTTTGTCCGGCAGAAGGACTACAAAGGCGAGCGCTACGCGGGTGAGCCGCCCGACAAGGCCCACGATTGGGTGTTGCATATCTCCCGCGAAGGGCGCAAACAAAGCATGCTTAGAAGCTACAAGTTCGCCTCGCGCGATTACCCGCTGGCCTTGCAGGAAGTCGAGCAGAACCCCCAGAAGACGCCCTTTGAACTGGTGGAGCCTTCCGGCGACACTCTGCCGGTGGACAAGGAGGTGAAGTTCGCCGTGCGCTTGAAACGGCAGACGCGGGCTACGCGCAGTATGATGTACCTTTGGACGGGAGAAGTGGCCGCCAGCGGCCGCGGCTACCGGGTATTGGCCACCGGGGCCGAGGGCGCTTTCCGGATTCCTCTGTCCATCGCCGACACCTACCCGGCGGTGATGAATTTGCGGGTGGCGGCCATGAATGCGCTGGGCAAGGTGTACTTCTTC
>CAYSBM010000030.1:13969-14181 GCA_964429095.1 uncultured Solibacteraceae bacterium
GACTCCCTGATGCCGCGTGGGGTTGCACTTGACACGACCAGCGAGTTCGGCAGCCTGGCGTTGGTGCACGACGGCCAGGTGGTGGAGCAGGTTCCTATGCACTCCAGTGACGGCTTCAGCCATGTGCTTTTCGGCGTTCTGGAGAGCCTGCTGGCCCGCCATAGCTGGAATCCTCTGGATGTGGATTGCTATGCAGCGGCGGCTGGGCCGGG
>CAYSBM010000031.1:0-5846 GCA_964429095.1 uncultured Solibacteraceae bacterium
TCTGGCCTTTGATTTGGGCGCTGAAAGCGGCCGCGCCATGCTCGGCACACTTTCCGGTGAGAAGCTCACTTTGGAGGAATTGCACCGTTTCCCCAACACACCCGTGCGCATTCCCATGGGACTGTACTGGGACACTCTGCGATTGTTTCATGAAATCCTGCAAGGGCTGGGCATTGCGGGGCGCGAACGGAAGGTGCCGCTCGACGGCATCGGCATCGACACCTGGGGCGTGGATTTCGGCTTGCTCGGCGCCGACGGAAGCCTGGTCGAATCTCCCCGGCATTACCGGGATGCGCGGAACAATGGGATGCTGGAAAGAACCTTCGCCGTGGTTCCACGCCAGGAGATCTTCGCCCATACCGGCTTGCAATTTATCCAGTTCAACACCCTGTTCCAGCTTTACGCCCTAAAAGTCCACGGCGCCCCGTCACTGCAAGTGGCAAAGACGCTGTTAATGATGCCGGACCTGTTCAACTACTGGTTGACCGGCGTGGCCAAAGTGGAACTCACGATCGCCAGCACCGCTCAGTTTTACAATCCCCTGAAAAAAAGATGGGCCACGGAACTGTTCGACAAGTTGGGCCTCGACGCGAGCATCCTGCCGGAGATTGTGCAGCCCGGCACGCTGCTGGGACCTATACGGCCGGAGGTTCAGGAAGCGGCCGGCTTGGGGCCCGTTCCCGTGTACGCCACAGCCTGCCACGATACGGCCGCCGCGGTGGCGGCAGTGCCTGCCTTAGGCAGCGACTGGTGCTACATCAGCAGCGGAACCTGGTCCCTGATGGGTGTGGAAAGCGATGAACCAGTGGTAAACGACCACTGCGCCGCGCTTAACTTCACCAACGAGATCGGCGCTGGCGGAAAGATACGGCTGCTAAAGAACATCGCCGGCCTGTGGCTGTTGCAGGAATGCCGGCGCGCCTGGGGCGTGGAAGGCGCCGAGTATTCATACGAACAGATGGCCCGGATGGCCGCCGAAGCAACGCCATTCGCCGCAGTGATCAGCCCGGATGTATTTCTGGAGCCGGGGCGCATCCCCGAGCGCATCGCCGCCTATTGCCGCCAGACCGGGCAAGCCGCGCCCGCCAGCCATGCCAGTACCTGCCGGACGGTTCTGGAAAGTCTGGCGCTGCGCTACCGCCAGGTACTGGAAAGCCTGGAGTCGCTCACCGGCAAGTCTATTGCGGTGATTCACATCGTGGGCGGCGGTTCGCGCAACCAGGTACTGAATCAGTTTGTCGCCGACGCGACCAACCGCACCGTGATCGCCGGACCGACGGAAGCCACCGCGGCAGGCAACGTACTGGTGCAGGCCATCGGGGCAAGACGCCTTCGCTCGCTCGCAGAAGCCAGAGAAGTGGTGCGTGCAAGTTTTCCGCTGACCACCGTGGAACCCAGGTCTCCTGGCGGCTGGGATGAAGCCTACGAGAAGTTTTGCAAACTGCCGCTGACGGCATAATCAGGGGCGGAGCCGTAGCCCTGCCCCGGCCTTCACCGCTTCGGGCCCGGCGCCAAGTCGCGGCTGGAAATAACGCGGTCAATCATGCCGTAGGCCAAGGCCTGTTCAGCATCCATGATGTAATCACGGTCCACGTCCCGCTCCACACGTTCCACGGGCTGCCCGGTTGATTCGGCCAGAATCTGGTTCAGCGTGGCGCGCATCCGCAGGATTTCCCGGGCGTAAATGTCGATATCGGCCGCCTGGCCGGCCAATCCGCTCATCGACGGCTGATGAATCAGAATCCTCGAATGCGGCAGGCTATACCGCTTGCCCTTGGTGCCCGCCGCCAGCAGGACCGCGCCCATCGAGGCCGCCTGACCGACACAAATGGTGACGATGTCCGGCTTGATGAACCTCATGGTGTCCAGGATGGCCAGCCCTGCGGTGATGGAACCGCCGGGTGAATTAATGTAGAGCGAGATGTCCCGCTCCGGATCCTCCGCCTCCAGAAAGAGCATTTGGGCAATGAGCAGATTGGCGACAGTGTCATCAATCGGCGTCCCCAAAAAAATGATGTTCTCTTTCAGAAGGCGCGAATAAATGTCATAGGCTCGCTCGCCCCTGGCGGTCTGTTCCACCACCATAGGGACAAGAACACCATTACCCATTTCTCTCAGTCCTCCCGCACCGCCGCAGCAGCCGCCGGTTCATCCCTTGCGGGTTGTGCCTTTCTTTCCGCGCTTGGGCTTTTCAGCGGCGCGCCTCTTGATCTCCTGCGCTTTGGCCAGCGCACCGATATTGGTCCGCTCCAAGTAGTTCAGAATGTATTTGCGCAGTTCGCTCCAACTATCGTGCATTCCGCAGGGAGCCTGGGCGTTGCACTCGCTCAGGCCGCCCGGACAGCGCTGATAGTCGTTGAGCCCGTCCATGGCCTCCACAATTTTCAACAGCGAGATGTCTTCGGGCTTCATCCGCAGCGTGAAACCGCCGGTGGGCCCTTTGCTGGATCGCAGAAACCCCTTGCGGGCGAGTTGCTGAAGAATCTTGGCAAGAAAGTGGGTTGGAATGTCTGTTTGTTGGGCGATGGTCTTGACCATGACGAACTTGCCTTCCGGCATTCCCGCCAGGTACACAAACGCCCGGATTGCGTACTCTGCGCTTCGAGAGTAGATCATGTTCCCCTCAACTTCAGTCTAGATCAATATACTCATGTCTTAATTGCTGCCTGCCGATGCCCAGCGGTGGCCGCCCGAAGATTCCCGCCCCTCGCTCCTGGCGGCTGCCTGAGTACAGCATATCAATAACTGTTCGTCCAGTATAGCGTGTTCGCTTTTCACAGAGGCGCCCGCCCGCTTGCCAGCCCAGCCCAACGAGTGAAAACCGTGCCGCCCATTTTGGCAAGTTCCTCCGCGTATTGGAAGGGATCAACCGGGCTGGTCAGTTCTCGCACATCCGTCTGGTTCTGATCCTCCTCCAGCCACCCGGCAATCATCTCCGGCGTGACTTCCAAATGAAACTGCAAGCCGTAGATGTTGTCCGCCAGACGGAAGGCCTGATTGCGGCACAGGTCTGAATAGCCCAGCCTGACGGCGCCCGGAGGGAGCTCGAAGGTCTCGCCGTGCCAGTGAAGCACCATGGCCGGATCGGGTAATCCTCGAAAAAGCGCATCGCCGGAGGCTTCCTTGGTCCAGCGGACCGGGAACCAGCCAATCTCCTTCACCGGGTTAGGATAGACCCTGGCCCCGAAAGCCTTGGCGATGAGTTGCGCTCCCAGGCAAACTCCGAGCATGGCAATCCCCCCGCCAGCGGCTTGACGGATGATATCCAATTCCCGGTGGACAAAGTCCAGTTCATCGTTCACCGACATGGGGCCTCCCATGAAGATCAGGCCTCGCGCCCCACCGAGGCTCACTTCTTTGCCGGGCTGCTGGGCAAGGTCGACGTATTCGTATTTCAGCGCGGCGGAGGAGAGAGCCGGCGCTATCAAACCCAGATCTTCGTATGGCACGTGCCTGAAGACCAGAATGCTCGTTGGATTCATTCGCCTCCCTTAATGCTTGAGATAGCGGTCGAAAAATGCGCGCACGGCAGCGTCCAATTCCAATCCGTTAACGCTGTGGCCGGCTCCTGGAACAATGTGTAATTCCGATGGCACACCGGCTCTTTGAAGGGCGGCGTGCAGCAATTCGCTCTGCGAAACCGGAACCAGGGTGTCCTGGGCGCCGTGGCCGATGAAAAATGGCGGATCATCCGCAGAAACATACGTGATCGGATTTCCGCGCGCGGCCCGCTCAGCAAACTTTACAACATCAAAGCCCATCATTCGCGACTCGGACTGTTTCTCATTCAGCGCCGGATCCGTCGACGGGCGCCACTTGGAAAGATCGGTGGGGCCGAAATAGTCCACTACCGCCTGCACGCGGCTGGAATAGCCGGCGTTTCCCAGATCGCCTTCCAAGTCTTTGACGCCGCCACTGGTCCCCAGCAAGGCAGCCAGATGGCCTCCGGCGGAAGCACCCCAGACACCGATATGCCGCGCATCCAAGCCGGACTTTCGGGCATTGGCGCGTAACCACCGGACCGCCGCCTTACAATCGTGAATGGGCGCGGGAAAAGTTCCCTGGTGAATGAGGCGGTAGTTGATGGCGGCAACAGCGTATCCGTACTGCGTAAAATGCGTGCCGGGGCTGGCTTCCTTGCTGCCGCTATGCCATCCGCCCCCGTGGATGGACACAATCACGGGGACGGGAGCAGCAACACCTTGTGGTAGGTAAAGGTCCAGCTCCAGCGGCAGATTGCCGGCTCTTGCGTATTCAATATTCTTCAGCACCTTGCCTGGCGGCGCAGCCAAGAGCGTCACTAGCAGAAGCATCCAAGTCATATTGTCAACTCCGTCACTGGTAAGCGCCCGCACCCACCGTGTCTACGGGTTGATCGAACCCAGGGCCTCCCGCGCCGACATAGCCGTGGCTGGCGCCGTTGGCGTCCGGGGTGACCCAGAACGAGTAGAGGCTGCCGTTCTTTAAATAAAAGCGCAGCTTGACGGGTTTTCCCGCTACCGAGGCGAGGCTGGGCCGGGATTTCCATTGCATCCTGGCTAGGGTCGAGTCAACACGCAAAGGAACCGAGTTCTTCCGTGTGTATGGAACGATGACCCGGTCCCGGTCGTCCAGCACCTCCACCCTGAGTTCGCCCCCCCGAACTGCGGCATTCACAAAAAGATGCTCACCGGTAAACCGGAGCAACCTTGTGGTCAGGACGCCTTCTCTTGCGCCCGCATCCATGGAAGCAAATCCGTCACGGCGTAGGGTGGCCAAGCCGGTCGAACATACGCCGGACTGGCTGCCGCCCTCTACGCCCGCGCGGCCGCTCACATAGAAGTAGAGCTTGTCGCGCACCACCAGCAGGCAACCGCCGGCCGATTGTATGTTGCCATAATTCCAAGCGCCTTTTCTCTCGGAAACCGGAATCAGGGGGCGGCGGTCGGGACGGGACCAGTGAAAGCCGTCGCGGCTGTAGCCAGCCACCACATCATTCGGTTTGGGGCGATCGGTGGGCTGCCCGCGCCAGATGCTGAACAAACCAACCAGAAGGCTTTCGTAGGCCACGGCATCCAGGTTGTAAAGTTGCGGCGGAATCTTGAGGTCCGAACGCGGCGGGTCCCGCCGGTCGGCGCCTGTCCAAGGCACCACCTCCCCCGCTTTCCAGGCCAGGCCAGCGGCTGCATCCGCGCTCTCGTGATAGTGCCGTATGCGGCCCAATTTGTTGCCGCCGCGAATGCTGTAGACCCATACTTGCCGGAATGGATTCCAGAATGCGGTCGAGCGGTCACCAATCTTGGCCGTGGTGGAGGCCACGGGCCCCCTCCAGTGGATTCCATCCGGCGAATAGTACAGCTCCATGGCCCAGGGTCCGCGCTTCACGCGAAAGAGCTTAAACCGGCGTTGGGGATCCTTTTCCTCCTGATCCAGCCACACAGTGGTCGAATCCCGATACCCTTCGAATACCAGGTTGGTCCCCGGCCGTACGCCGAGCGCCGGTTTGTCCCAACGGATGCCATCCTTGGAGACAGCGTACGCCACATGCGTGGTGTAGCCGGCCATGTACCACATTTTGAACAAGCGGTCTTTGGGGTCATACCACACCCCATCGCTGAACACCATGGCGGTCGCGCCACCCGGCATCTCGTACACGCGGTCCGGCTTTAGCACCGGATTCTCTGCGACGTAGTTGGCTTGGTGATAGCTGCGCTTCAAGGTGGTGGAAGCGATCAGGAAGTCGTCCACCAAGAGCTGCCGCCCCACGTCGATCGGAATGACGGCCGGAGGCGAAGCCAAGTACGGCACAGGCATGGGCTCGGCTGTAACATCGCCGTAGCGCGGGGGCCAGGTTTCCGGCAACTGGA
>CAYSBM010000031.1:5856-8777 GCA_964429095.1 uncultured Solibacteraceae bacterium
GATGCCGTTGTAAAGTGTGCGCCCCGCTTTCTGCCCGAAAGCGGCGGCCAGCAGCCCCAACAGCAAGAAGTAGCGATACATGCGGTTCCTCGGGAATCAGGACCATGATATTACCCAGGCGCTGGCGGCGACAAACGCGCTGAAAATGACGACTACAAATTGAAGATCAACCACGCCATGGCTACCAGGCCGATGGCCATGGCCCAGCCGATTAGAAAACCTTTAATGTCGGTGCGGTATGCGCGCAATAGCGGGACGCCCGCCGCGCCTTGCCGCAGCCTGAACAGATTTACAAGAATCAACTGGCGTCCGGCTTCCGCATAAGCGCGGGCGGCGGAAGCGTCCGGCGGCGCGGGATGCCCTTCTTCCACCTTGCCGTCGCTGGGAGTTTCCAACCGCAAGTAAAAGGAATCCAGGGCAGGCGACGGCTCGCGCGGCGTTAGCAAGCTCACCAGTACATAGGTGATGACGCCGCAAGCCAGAGCGCCCAAGAAGACGTCGGGATCCCAGTGATCCAGCCGCTGATTGCGTAAATGGTAAAGCGAAAAATTCGCGGCCAACGCCGCTGCAATGCTGGCAATGGCGCCATAGCGGGTTCCCCGGCGCCAGAAGATTCCGCCAAGAACGCTCACGCCCACAAAGGTCGCCATGGTTTCAGTCAGCAAGAATGAGTAGAGAACCCGCTTAATAAAGAACAGCGCATAGAGCACAGCCACCAGGGTGATCGCCAGCCCGCTTACGCGCCCCACCCACAGGTAGTGCCGGTCCGGCCTGGTCTTGACCAGGTACTTGCGGTAGAAGTTGCGGGTGAACAGGGCGCCGCTGTCCACCATGAAAGCCGAACAGCCGGCCATGTTGGCAGCGAGCACGCTGGCGATCAAGAGTCCCACACCTCCGGTGAACAAGAAGTGACGGCAAGCGTAGCCGAAAGCTTCTTCCGGATCATGCAGTCTGTAAGCGCCTTGCGCGGCCAACGCAGCCACCATCAGGCCTACCATGGCCCATCCAACGGTGCAGAAGCGCTTCACGAAGGTGCCATAAAGGAAGCCTACCCGGCAGGTGTATTCATCCTTGCCCGTGCCTACAGCCGCCATCAGGTGGGGCTGCGCCACAATCCCGATCAGGCCGTTGAGCGTCAACATGAAAATGAACCAAGGGCCGATGCCTTCGGGCGTAGCCAGCGAGAACATGTTCGCGCTCAGCGCTTGGCGCATCCCGCTCATTCCGCCGACGTCGCCCCAGCCGAGCGGGATCAGCATGAACGACAGTGTGATGATCAGAAAACCTTGCAAGAAATCGGTCCAGGCGGCCGCCACCAACCCGCCAATGAAACTGTACAGCACGAAGACCGCCGTCATTGCCACTACGATCTCGTTCACCGGCACATGGCCGCCCACCGCCTGGCTGATCACCTTGGCGGCGCCTTTGAGCATACTGGCCATGTTGATGGTGAAAAAGATCAGGGCGAAGACGGTGTAGAAAGCGCCCATCCAACTGCCATAGCGGTCCTCGATCAACTCGGCCACCGTAGTGCGGCGAATACGCCGGAACAACGGCGCGATCAGCCAGTAGAAGGGGGTGGCGAACAGGTTCTTCCACTGGTACCAGATTCCCGAAATGCCCACGCTGTAAACGGCGCCGGCCAGCGACACGGGCATCTCGGCGTGCGTGCCGGTTCCGAAGGTCTGGCCGATCATGAGCCAGTTGTTGAACCCCCGGGCGCCCAGAACATAGTGCGCGGTGTCCTTCACTTTCAAACCCACCAGCACGCCGATAAACGCAATGAGGGCAAGGTAGCAAACCAGAACCACCCAATCGGCAACGGTCAGGTCAATCGAGTGCATGGATTTGATTCAATGTGTCACACGGCGGCGGCCCCGGTCAACGGGCCGCCAGCCTTGTTCAATCCAAATCCATGCGCCGCAGGCGTCCCCATCCAACCGTGGTTTCTCACTCTCCAATCACCATTGATTCCAATCGGGATGCGATTACAATTTCAGGGTAACGGTTCCGGCCAACTTGAAGCCCGAAAGCGATTTGACACTCACTTCAGCCGCCGTGTGTAATGAAGTATTGAATCTCAGAGGTCTATCCGATGCCCGAAGAGCCTAAACCGGGTGAAGTTCCGCCTGCCGCACCAGCCCATCCCGCGGCGCCTAAGCCGGCTGCTGGGATGGCCGCAACGCCTTGGGAAAGTGAACTAACCCAATTGCTGAAGTCCCAGTTTGGGGACCAGATCAGTGAGTTTTCGCTTTACCAGGGCCAGGAGTTCCTGATAGCGGCGCCGGAAGCGGTGATCCCCATTCTTGAATTCCTTAAGTACGAAGCGGACTTCGACTACCTGGTGGACGTCACCGCGGTGGACTATCCGCAACGGCAAGAACGCTTCGACCTGGTGTATATCGTTTACAGCTTCGCCCGTAACCAGCGTATTCGCATCAAGACCCGGATCAAGGACGGCTACCGCCCGCAAACAGCTGTCAACGTGCACTTGACGGCCAACTGGCTGGAACGCGAAGTCTACGACATGTTCGGCATCGAGTTCGCCGGGCACCCCGATATGAAGCGCATCCTTCTACCGGAAGACTGGCGCGGCCACCCGCTGCGCAAAGACTGTCCCATCACCGGGATGGACAACCAGTGGGTGAAAGAGAATCTGGGCATCGAAAGCGGGCAATAGTCCTCCATGGAACAACGGACATTTCTCGACTCCACCGAACTGGTCCTGAACATGGGCCCGCAGCACCCTTCCACACACGGCGTGCTGCGCGTCATCCTGAAGCTCGACGGCGAAAAGGTGTTAGGGGCCGAATGCGTGATTGGCTACCTGCACCGCGGCGTCGAAAAGATCGGCGAAAACCGCACCTATCAGATGTTCGCTCCGTATGTGGACCGCATGGACTACTGCGCGGCGGTCTCCA
>CAYSBM010000031.1:8787-12281 GCA_964429095.1 uncultured Solibacteraceae bacterium
CTGCCTGGCTGCGGAACAGCTGCTGGGCATCGAGGCGCCTCCGCGGGCGCAGGCCGTTCGCGTGATCCTCACCGAACTGAACCGCATCGGCAGCCACTTGATCTGGCTGGGCACGCACGCTCTGGACATCGGCGCCATCACGCCGTTGTTTTACGTCATGCGTGAGCGGGAGGATACACTCAACATCCTGGAAAAATACTGTGGCGCGCGCCTTACCACCCACGCCTTCCGCATCGGCGGTTTGCAATACGAGACTTATGACGGCTTTGAGAAGGACGTACTGGATTTTTGCGCCAAGTTTCCCTCCAGGATCGACGAGTACGAGGAACTGCTGACTGGCAATCGCATGTGGATTGACCGGCTGACGAACGTGGGCGTGCTGACCGCCGAGGATTGCAAGGCTTATGGCGTCACCGGGCCCATGCTGCGTGCCGCCGGGGTCAAATGGGACATCCGCAAAGCCGTGCCCTACTCCGGCTACGAGAAATACGATTTTGAAATCCCCACCCGGAATAACGGCGACACATACGACCGTTACATCGTGCGCGTGCAGGAGATGCGGCAAAGCACGCGCATCATCGAGCAGGCGGTTCAAGATATTCCGCCGGGGCCCATCATGGCCAAGGTGCCGAAGATCATCAAGCCGCCGGTGGGTGAAGTATATGTGTCCATTGAAGCGCCTAAGGGTGAATTAGGCTATTTCGTGGTAAGCGACGGTTCGACGCAGCCTTACCGGGTGCGCGTGCGGCCGCCGTCGTTCGTCAATCTGCAATCGCTTGACAAGATGGTGCGCGGCGCGCTGGTGGCCGACGTGGTGGCCGTCATCGGCACCATCGATATCGTGCTGGGCGAGGTGGACCGGTAGGCGCGCCCGGCACGGCCCGGCGCAAGGAGGCCTATGCGTAAGTTTTTGAGGACAGTTTTCATGATCGACCTGATCCAGGGACTCATGGTCACCTTTCGCAGCCAGCATCCTAAGAACATCTGCACCGAGCAGTACCCGGCCCAGCGTCCCAAAGTGGCGGAACGCTTTCGCGGCGCGCCCCGCCTGAACACGAACCCCGAAACTGGTGAGACGCTGTGCATCGCCTGCGATCTGTGCGCCAAGGCCTGCCCGGAAGCTCTGATCGTGGTCTCCAGCGAACGCGACGAGCAGACGCGCCGCAAAGTGCTGACCGATTTCACCTATGACATCTCCCGCTGTATGTTCTGCGGGCTGTGCGAGGATGCCTGCCCGGTGGACGCGCTCGAATTGACGCAGGACTTTGAACTAGCCAGCTATTCGCGCGAGGGCGCCATCTGGGACCGGCAGATGCTGGAAGAAGGGCCCCGGCCCAAACAGTACAAGTTTTGATTGCCATGAGACGGAGCGGCCAATACTGACATGCTGGACACGGTGCTGTTTTACCTTTTCGCTTTCGTTACGCTGCTGGGCGCCGTTCTCACCATCACGCGCAGGAACGCCGTACACAGCGCCATCTCGTTGATCGCGTCACTGTGCGGCGTGGCCGGCCTGTTCTTGCTTCAGCAGGCCGAGTTTCTGTTCGCCGTGCAAATCGTGCTCTATGTAGGCGGCATCATGGTCCTGTTCCTGTGCGTCAGCATGCTGGTGAACCTGGACGAAGCCGCCAAGCTGCGCCAGTTCAACAAACAGTGGCTGCTGGGGGGGGCCGCGGTGTTTTCCGCCGGCGCCTTAATCTTCTATCTTCTGCGCCGGGGCGCTCCCGTGCTGCGGATGGCGGCCCCTGGCACGGCCGCGCCGGGCGAAGGCAATGTCGAAACCATCGCCAAGGTCTTGTTTGAAGACTATCTGCTGCCGTTCGAGGTGGCTTCCCTACTGCTGCTGGCGGCGATTGTCGGCAGCGTGATTATGGCCAAGAAGAGGGTTTGAACAAGTGCTCCATCCCATCACCACCACGCACTATCTGATCTTGAGCGCCGCCTTGCTGCTTATCGGCACCATCGGGGTGCTGGCGCGGCGCAATATCGTGATTATCCTCATGTCCATTGAGCTGATTCTCAACGCGGTCAACATTAACTTGATCGCTTTCTCGCGCCATCTAGGGCAAGTCACCGGGCAAATCTTCGCCATCTTCGTGATCACGGTGGCGGTGGCCGAGGCGGCCGTGGGGTTGGGCATCCTGATCGCCCTATTCCGCAATAAGGAAACCGTGTTGGCCGACGAAATTGATCTGCTGAAGTGGTGAGGCGCCAACGATGAATTTTCTCGATCTGATCTGGCTCATTCCTCTGTTCCCGCTGGCCGGCGCGGTGACGATGCTGCTGATCGGCCGGCGCCTGGACCCGCAGCATCCGGGAGGCGGACACCACCACGCACCGCCATCCCGGACCGTGGTAAGCGTGCTCTGCCCCGGCACAGTGCTGTTATCGCTGCTGCTGTCCATCGCCGCCACCATCCAGTTGGCCGCTCTTCCGGAGCGCGTCCACCAAGTGGTCCAGTTTACATGGCTGGCGGGCATGCCCTTTCATATGGCCGGCGGAGCCCAAGCAGTATTTCAGGCCGACTGGGGTTTTCTTCTAGACCCGCTCAGCGCGGTGATGATCCTGGTAGTGAGCGGCATCGGCTTCATCATCCACGTTTACTCGATCGGCTACATGGGACACGAAGGCGGCTATTACCGTTTTTTCGGTTACATGAACCTGTTCGTGTTCTTTATGCTGATGCTGGTGCTGGCCAATAACTACGCCCTGATGTTCATCGGCTGGGAGGGCGTAGGCTTGTGCAGTTATCTTCTGATCGGTTTCTATTTCAACCGTAAATCGGCGGCCGACGCAGGCAAGAAAGCCTTCATCGTAAATCGTATAGGGGATGCCGGATTTCTGCTGGGCATGTTTCTGATGTTCAGCGTGCTTGGAACGCTGCGATTTGTGGACGTGAACCGTACACTTACCAGCGGCGCGTTTCACGCCGAAACGGCCGGCTTTGGCGTGCTGAGCGCCATGGCGCTGCTGCTGTTCATCGGCGCCACCGGAAAGAGCGCGCAATTCCCCCTCTACGTCTGGCTGCCGGACGCCATGGAAGGGCCCACGCCGGTTTCAGCCCTCATACACGCGGCGACCATGGTCACCGCGGGCGTTTACATGGTGGCGCGCTCGAACGCGCTGTTCCGGCTGGCGCCGGAAACCAGCATGATTGTGGCCGCAGTGGGGTGCTTCACCGCGTTTCTGGCCGCCACGATCGCCCTGACGCAGAACGACATCAAGCGCGTGCTGGCCTACTCGACGGTTTCGCAACTGGGCTTTATGTTCATGGCCGCCGGCGTGGGCGCCTACTGGGTGGCGATCTTCCACCTCTACACGCATGCATTCTTCAAGGCGTTGCTGTTCCTCGGCTCGGGCTCGGTGATCCACGCCCTTGGCGGCGAGCAGGACATGCGCAAGATGGGCGGACTGAAGGACAGAATTCCGGTCACCTACCGAACCATGTTGATTGGTTCGCTTGCCATCGCGGGAATTCCGGGACTGGCTGGCTT
>CAYSBM010000031.1:12291-14109 GCA_964429095.1 uncultured Solibacteraceae bacterium
GCCGTGAGCACGGCCTTCATGACGGCGTTCTACATGTTCCGGTTGATGTATATGACGTTTTACGGCGCGCCCCGCATGGAGGCAACCGTGGCCGCGCAGATACATGAGTCGCCCAAAGTGATGACTGTGCCGCTCATGGCGCTGGCCGCTGGCAGCGTGCTGGCCGGCTGGATCGGAGTTCCGAAAATATGGGGCGTCTTCGGGGAGGGGTTCCGGGCGTTGGAGCGCTGGCTGGAACCGGTCTTGGCCGGCGCAACGGCGCACGCCCTGGAGCCGGCCCACCATGACGCCGCCGCCGAGTGGCTTTTGATGGGCCTGTCGGTCGCCATCGCGCTGGCGGGGATCGCGACGGCGCGGTATCTCTACTTGGTCAAGCCCGCTGCGGCGGAGGCGGCGGCGCGAGCGTTTGGCCCGCTGTATGACTGGTCGCTGCATAAGTGGCGCGTGGATGAGGCTTACGCCTACCTGTTCGTAAATGGGCTAGCCAAAGGCGGCGGAAGCGCGCTGGCGCGTTTCGACTCGGGCGTGGTGGACGGCGGAGTGAACGGCGCCGGATGGCTGACGCGCTCGGTTTCCCGCCTCAGCGTCTGGTGGGACACCTGGATCGTGGACGGCGCCGTGCGGCTGACCTCGTTCCTGGTGAAGATGTCCAGTTTCCCGGCGCGCATCCTGCAAACCGGGTTTGTGCAATCCTATGCCCTGGCCTTTGTATTGGGCTTAGTGGCGGTTTTCGGTTATTTGGTGATGCGCTGACTTATGAACGAGCACTTGTTGAGCATCGTCCTGTTCACGCCGCTTGCCGGTTTGCTGGTGCTGTTGTTTCTGCCCGCCGCGCGGAAGGACCTTATCCGCACATGGGCCAACCTCGCGGCAGCGGCCGGTTTTATCGTCTCGCTCCTGTTGCTCGGGCGCTTTGACAAGCACGCCGCCGGCTTCCAGATGATCGAGAAAGTGGACTGGATTCCCAGCCTGGGCGTGCAATACTTCGTGGGCATCGACGGCATCAGCCTGTTGCTGGTGATGCTGACCACGCTGGTGGGATGGCTGGCGATCCTGTCAAGCTGGAGCGCCGTCCAGGATCGCGTTAAAGAGTACTACGCCATGTTCCTGCTCCAGCAGGTGGGCATGATCGGCGTGTTCCTGGCCCTGGATTTCTTCCTCTTCTACGTATTCTGGGAGCTGGTCCTGGTTCCGATGTATTTCATCATCGGCGTGTGGGGAGGCCCCCGGAAGCTGTATGCCGCCATCAAGTTTTTCTTGTACACACTGGCAGGCAGCGTACTGATGTTGCTGGGCATCCTGACCCTGTATTTTCAGCACTTCAAGCAGTTCGGCTTTTACACTTTCGACATCGCGGCGCTCATGCGCCTGGACTTGCCACTCGGTCTACAGCAGTGGGTATTTTGGGCGTTCTTCATCGGATTCGCCATTAAAGTTCCGATGTTCCCGTTTCACACCTGGCTGCCGGACGCGCACGTGGAAGCTCCCACGGCGGGCAGCGTGGTGCTGGCCAGCATCCTGCTGAAGATGGGCACCTACGGCTTTATCCGCTTTTCTCTGCCGCTGTTGCCGAAAGCCGCGATTGAACCCTGGATCGTGCAAACGCTGGCCGCGCTGTCCATCGTAGGCATACTTTATGGGGCGCTGGTAAGTTTGATGCAGCAGGATTGGAAGAAGCTTGTGGCGTATTCTTCGGTGAGCCATTTGGGGTTCTGCACGCTGGGGATCTTCGCGCTCAACCCCAACGGCATTGCGGGCAGCGTCATCCAGCAGATTAACCATGGCATCTCGACGGGCATGTAGTTCTTGATCGTGGGC
>CAYSBM010000032.1:0-14038 GCA_964429095.1 uncultured Solibacteraceae bacterium
GGGCTTCCTGGCCGGCTTGTGGATGGCTACGCGCCTGGCGCGCCGCCAAGGACTGCACTCCGACCTGGTGGTCAGCCTGGCCGTTTATTGCGCCATTACCGGCGTGGTGGGCGGTAAGTTCGTGATGATCCTCTACGATTGGGAGTTCTACCTCCAGCATCCCGGAGAACTCTTCTCACTCTCCACACTGCGCGCTGGGGGCGTCTTCTATGGCGGCCTTGTGCTGGCTCTGGCTGTGGCGGTTTTCTACATGCGGCGCGTGAAGCTGCCCGCCTGGCAGACTGCGGATGTTTTGGCGCCCGGAGTGGCTTTGGGGCACGCGATCGGACGGATCGGTTGTTTCATGGCGGGCTGTTGTTACGGTTCGGAATGTCATCTACCCTGGGCCGTCACCTTCCGCAATCAAGACTCACACCAGATGTTTGGCACGCCGCTAAACGTAGCTCTGCATCCGGCGCAACTGTATCAATCGGCGGCCGAGGCGCTTATCTTTCTTATCTTGTACCGGCGGTTTGCCAAGCCGCACGCACCGGGTTTCATTCTCGGTCTGTATCTGATTCTCACCTCCACCGGCCGTTTCCTGATTGAGTTCGTCCGCTTCCATGAACAGGCTTTGCCTTTTGGCGGCCCGTTGAGCCATGCGCAGTGGATCTCGATGTTTGTATTTGCCGTAGGCGCGGTTATTCTTTGGATGGCGCGGAGGGATGGATTACGCGGCCCTGCGTAGCTTAAGTAAGTGACAGACAACCCGCAGTTGCCGGAACTTCGTGTATATACAGCCTCCGGGAACCGCCGGTAGGCTTGAAATAGCGCCGGTGATACGTCATATGCCTGTGGCGTGTGAAGCTTGGCGCTATGGCGGGGAGAGCGGTTCGATCTCCTTGGCATCGGCATGACCACCGCTGCGTAGCGTAACCGGCGTGAAACCGGGCCGCTCTCTCCGCTTAGTACGGACCCCAGTCCTGACTAAGCGTATTCCGAGAGCCGCTTGGGGTGTTTCACCGTACGCGGCTTCCTCCCATTCGCCGATTCCTCTTTCGGCCCGCACGCCGTACTGTGAGAGGGGGGTGCGGTATGGCGTTCCGCCAGCGGCCTGATCCCCTGCCAGCGAGAGGACATATCATGACAATGCGGCATTCGCGGCGGCGCCTGCGGCAGGCGGGAAACAACATCCTCGAATCGGCGTTGGTCCTGGTGCCGACGCTGGCCATCATCGTCGGCATCGTAGACGTATCTTTCGCCGTCTTTGCGCACACCACCTTGCAGCACGCCGTGCGGGAGGGAGTGCGCTACGCGGTTACTTATCAACTGAAAAGCGGCATGGGCCACGACGCATCCATCAAGTCCGTGGTGCAGGAAAACGCCATGGGGTTTCTAGCCGGTGAAAGCGGGTTATCGAAGATCTACGTACGCTACTACGATCCGGCGACCTTCACCGAACTGACCGGCACAGGCAGCAACGCCCCTGGCAAGATCGTCGAGGTGTCGGTGGAGGGGCTCACCCGCAACTGGATCGCTTCTGCACTGTTGGGAAACCTGGCCCCCATGAACTTCTACATCCGCAGCTCGGACCGGATGGAAGGACTGCCCCAGGGAACCCCGCTGCCAGCCCGCTGACGGAGGCAAGCAACCTTATGCGACTCACTCGAACCTGCACCGGACGGCGCGGCAGCGCCGCCATGGAATTCGCGCTGGTGTCGGTATTTACTTTGCCTTTGCTGATGGGCACTTTTGTGCTTGGCATGAGCCTGAGCCGCAGCATTCAGGTCACGCAGATCAGCCGGGACGCAGGCCATATGTATGTGCGTTATGTGGATTTCACTCAGGACGGCAACAAAGACATCATCGTCCGCTTGAGCGCCGGCCTCGGCCTGACCCGCACAGGCGGCAATGGCGTGGTCATTTTGTCCAAGATCATGCACATCGGCGACCCGGAGTGCGCCGCGGGAGGATATCCCGTAGGCGACACCCGGTGCGTGAACCGCAATCAGGACGTATTTATCCAGCAGATCAAGATCGGGGACGCTTCTGCCCGCAATAGCAGTTTTGGAACCCCGACTGGCGTCACTTTGGACGCCAATCAGGTCATCACCGACTATCTGACCAATGCGGGAGCCCGGGCCAGCAACGTCACCAGCGCCATCACCCTAAACAACGGTGAGATCGCCTTCGTTTCAGAGGCTTTCTTTCGCACACCAGAGCTGGACATTCCGGGCTACAGGAGCGGCAATTCCGTTTATGCCAGGACCATCTTCTAGCGGCGCCTCCAGGAGGACCGAACCCATGCAGACAAGCAAGCGAAAACGACTGAGTAAGGGAATGGCGGTGCTGGTCACCAGCGTGGCCATGGTCTTTATCATTCCGGCTGTGGGCCTGTCGATCGACGCCGGCATGCTCTACGCCATAAAAGCCAAGCTTTCTGCTGCTAGCGACGCTGCGTCCCTGGCGGCCGCCCGGTCGCTCAGCGTTGGCCTGACCATCGACGAACAGCGCGCCAACGCCATTGCAACCGCGCAGCGCTTCTTCCGGGCCAATTTCCCGAACGGCTACATGGGAACCACCAACTCCACAGTCAGCGTCACAGTGGATGAAACCCAGTTGAAGGTTCGTACGGTGCAGACAGTCGCCTCGGCCGACGCCCCCAGTTACTTCATGAAGTTCCTGGGCTTCGGCAACACCACGGTGCGCGCGGAAGGAAAGGCCTCGCGCCGCGACGTGAATGTAATGCTGGTACTGGACCGCTCAGGATCGCTGGCTACCGCCGGGGCCTGTGGCGACGTCATAAACGCCTCCCTGGGATTCGTGAACCAGTTCGCCTCCGGCCGCGACCGGCTGGGACTGGTCACCTTCGGCGGAACCTACCGGCTGGACTTTGCCCCGGCGACCGATTTTCGTACGCGCACCGGCTCGAACCTTGTGACCATGCTCAACCAACTCGTCTGCACGGGAGGGACCAACGCCGCCCAGGCGTTTCACCTGGCTTATGAACAATTGGTGGCCATCAACGAACCCGGCGCCTTGAACGCGATCCTGTTCTTCACCGACGGGCAGCCGAATTCGCTCACCTTTTACTGGCCGGTACGGACCCCTGCGCGGGGCTATACTGCCTACCCTTCTTCCCCGCCTACCGCCACCAGCCGTAGTTCGTGCTCCAGCACCGCTGACAAGCTGGGTTGGGCCTACACCACTGCCACCTCCTGCACGACTTGCACCAACGGCCTGCGCAAGAAGGACGCTCCCCCAATACCGGTTACCACAAATTTTGAAACTTCATCCTCCTATCTGGCCCCCGACAGCACTAACTGCGCCTATGCCAGCGATAATTCAAAGCTGTGGTACGACATCGCCTGGATGCCCACCCAAACATTGATGCCGGACGGCTCGCTGATACCCGTCACCGGCTATAAGACGGGCCTGGCCACCTTCACCGACCCGCTCGGCAATGTGCGTTACAAAGTCAATGACAGGGACACGCTGATTAAAGCGGCGGTCAATGCGTTGGATAATGAGGCCACCATCGCCCGCAACGACAATAACCTGCGGATCGTGGTTTACTCGATCGGTTTAGGCGGGGTGGGCGCTGCCGAGGACACGCTGCTGCGGCGCGTGGCTAATGACCCCGCCAGCCCCATTTATACCACCGCCACCCCTCCGGGCCTATACGTCTACGCGCCCGATAGAACCGCGCTCGCCCAGGCTTTTTACCAGATTGCCAGCGAGATTCTTCGCTTGGCCCGTTGACGGGTTGACCCCAAGGCCGGGAAACGGCGACACTGGCCTTGAAGTTAGCTTTTCCGTGGAGGGATGAGATGCCGGCTCTGAATGGCGCGCCTGTGTTGGTGCGGCACGAGGACAGTTCGCCCAAGGAACGGAGCACATGCGGGTGGCGCCACATGTTGATCAGCCGCCAGGACCAGGATTCAACCGCCGCCTGGGTGCATGTGGTGGATATCGATGGAGCAAAGCCCCATTATCACAAGGTGGGCACCGAGATCTATTACGTGCTCGGTGGCGAGGGCAGCATCCTGCTAGACGGCGTAGAATACGAAATCCGGCGCGGAAGCGCCGTGCATATCCCGCCGGGAGTGGTGCATGGAGCTCGTGGCCGCATGCGCGTGCTGGTGATCGGAATTCCCGACATGAGCGAAGGGGATTTGTTCTTTCCGGAATAGCGCGGCGGAGCGTCTGGCGGATCGCAGGCGCCCTCAACATTTCGCGCTAGTTGCAGTTGACCCAGTGGCCAATCGGGCAGCCTTTCGGCTTGGGCGCCCGATTCCAACGCATACGCCGTCCCAGCCTAGCACCGATAATCCATTAATCCGTTTACTCAGATCCGTTCGGAGGGTCCGAACACCAAATACAGGCTTGAAGGGATATCCTTTCTTGACAACTTGTGTTTATATTCGTGCCAGGCATGACCGGATCTTGAACATCTTACATGCATAGAGGAGGAGTCAAATGTCATCGCGGGGTCGTTTGCTCACCATCATCACAGCCGGCCTAATGCTGGCTGCTACCATGTACTGCCAGGAAGTCCGCGCCACGATCACAGGCCAGATTGTCGACCCGACGGGGGCCGCGGTCGCGGGAGCCAGTGTGAACGTAACCAACACCGCCACCAGGACCGTCGTGTCCGCTAAGAGCAACGAAACAGGCAACTTCGCCACGCCATTTCTTCCGCCCGGCATGTACGAACTCACCGTCGAAGCGCCAGGATTCAAGAGATTTGTGCGGCAGAACATCATCCTTCAGGCGCAAGACAAGCTAAGGTTGGACGTCCGGATGGAAGTCGGAGACGTGAACACCAGCGTAACCGTGTCCGACTCGGTCTCGCAATTGCAAACCGAAACCGCCAGCCGGTCGCAGGTCCTAGCGAGCGAAATCATCGCCAACGTGCCCACACAGGGCCGGAATCCGTTCCAGATCGCTTGGGCGGCGGCCGGCGTAATCAAGGGAAGCGGCTGGCGCTATCTGCGTTCTTTCGACATCGCCGGCACCACTAGCATCACCATCAACGGGGGCCGGGAAGGACAGAACGAGGTGCTCTTGGATGGCATCAGCAATGTCCGCGCAGAATGGACCGTCATCAGCGTTCCCACCCCGGAGTCCATTCAGGAATTCAAGGTACAATCGGCGACCTATGACGCCCAGTATGGCCGAACCTCGGGAGGCGTCATCACCATCGTCACAAAGGGCGGCGGTAACGATTTCCATGGCACCGCGTTCGAATACTTTCAGAACGACAAACTCAACGCCAACCAAACCGAACTGAACCAGCCGATGACTCTGGCTAGCCAATACTACCCCAACGGCTTCAAAGGGCCAAATAAAATCAATCACTTCGGGGCTATGGCATCGGGACCGTTCTACATTCCCAAAGTCGTCAATACCCGGAATCGTGCATTTTGGATGCTCTCCTGGGAGAGCATGCGGCAACGCTCAGCCGACCCCGGTGTGGTTACGTTCCCCATTATGGACATTCGTGGAGGCGACTTCACCAAGTTGTACAACGGCAGCGGTCAGCAGGTTTTGATCTATGATCCCTACAGCACGAAGGCCGACGGGTCGAGGACGCCTATAGCGGGCAACAGGATCCCCGCCAGTCAACTCGACCCGGTGGCGGTGAAGCTGTTAAGCTACTACCCGCCGCCGACCAGCACCGGCGTGGGTCCGGCTCAGGCGAACAACAACCCTTACCCTTCGCGCTGGGTTTGCAGCTTCGACCAGTTTGTGGGCCGGGCTGACGTGGTGATTAATCCCAGCAACAACTTCTTTTTCCGTTACGGCGAAAATCCGTTCCAGCAGTTTCGGAACATCATCTTCGGTCTGACAAATCCCGCAGAACCATCCAGCAGCCTGCTTCGCAACGGCCGCAACGTCACCATAAACTGGACTTCCACCTTGTCGCCGAGAATGACCTTCGACCTCCGGGCGGGTTTGAATCGCTGGGAAGACGCAGGAGGCAATGTGATTGGCGCGGGATTTGACCCGAAGCAACTCGGGATCGATCCCAATCTCGTGGCCCAGTTTTCGACTTACAACTTCCCAACGATCGCGATTGAAGGATACCAGGGCATGAGCGGCAGCGTGTTTAGCCCTGGCATACGTGACACATACAGTCTCCAGCCCAATCTGAACCTGGTAGTCGGCCGCCATTTTCTGAAATATGGTGTGGAGCTCCGCCGGTACAATCGTGCTAACTATGGAGGCGGCTATCCTTCCGGATATTGGGCTTTCAACAAGAACTGGACGCAAGCCAACGCGCTGCGGGCGGACGCTGTTTCGGGCAACGGCTTGGCCACCATGCTGATGGGAATCCCGAGCAGCGCGTATGTGGAGAAGAACATCGACCCGTACTACAGCCACTTCTACTACGCAGGGTTCTTTCAGGACGATTGGAAGATCAACTCGAGGCTGACTTTGAACGTTGGATTGCGCTGGGATGCGGAAACTGGCAATTACGAGCGATATAACCGCCAAGTTAATGGCTTGGACTGGAACGCGCCCAGCCCCATCGCCAGCAAGGTGACGGGACTCACTCTGAAGGGCGCGGTCCTGTTCGCGGGCTTCAATGGAGAACCCCGGACGTTGATCGATACGGACAAGAATAACTGGCAACCGCGTGCGGGCCTGGCCTACAAACTGGGTGAGAAATGGGTGATCCGCGGAGGGTACGGCCTCTACTACACAGGTGAAGACGCGCTGGGTTCGACTAATGGATTCAGCCGCCGGACCACCGCCACCGTGTCCACCGATGGCGGCCTGACGCCCATCCCCGGCATGAAGACCGCGAATCCTTACGTCGCTTTGCCCGGCGGAAAGTTGCTCGATCCGATCGGGACCAGCCAGGGCGCCAGCAGCTTCCTGGGCGAGGCGATTTCGGGTTTCATGCGAACGCGCGGTATGCCGTACTCGCATCAATACTCCTTCGACATCCAGCGCGAACTGCCGGGTTCCATTTTGGTAGAGATAGGCTACGCCGGCAATACTACGCGGCGTTTGCCGGTCTCGTTCGGTATGAATTACATTCCGCTCAATGAGATGGCCCGGCGCACCTCCACCGGCGCAATCGACACGGCCTACTATACGGCAAAGGTGGCGAACCCGATGGCGGGGCTCATCCCCAACAACGCTTCCTTGAATGGCGCCACGGTGTCGCGTCCGGTGCTGTGGTATGCCTACCCGCAATACAGCAGCGTAAGCATCGCCAGCGTGCCCGTTGGCAGCGCACAGTATCACGGCATGAATCTCAAGTTCACCAAGCGAATGTCACACGGCCTGAGCTTTCTGTCCAGCTTCGGCATTGGCAAGAACTTGCGCCAGACACGTGTTCTGAATGCGCAAGACTTCGGTGGACTCAACAACTGGGAAAACACGCCTCTGATCAAAGAGCCGGACCAGAACGTCGACATCCCCCAGAAGTTCGTCATCGCCGGTATCTACCAACTGCCCTTCGGCAGGGGCAAGGCCGTGGGAGGCAATGTGCCGGGAATCGTCAACCAGATCATCGGCGGCTGGCAGATCAACTGGGATGTGACCTATCAGAGTGGCATGGTAGCCGATTACCCCAACGCGCTACAGATCGCCCCTGGAAGCGCAAAACTGGAAAATCCGACACGAGAGCGGTGGTTCAACACGTCATTATGGACGAAGCCGGAGGGCACGCCGCTCCGCCTGCACGAGTCATACACCCTGCGGAACTTCCCGTTCCTTTTCAGCGACGTCCGCAGACCCGGCTATCAGAACTGGGATGCCTCGCTGTCCAAGTTGTTCCCCATCAACGAGAGAGTGAATTTACAGTTCCGGTTCGAGATGGTGAACATGATGAACCATCCCTTCATGCAAAACCTGGCTTCGGTGGATGTTACCAATGCGCTTTTCGGCCAACTGAGCCCCAACCAAGCCAACCTGCCACGCTTTATAAAGCTGGCGATGCACCTGAACTGGTAAGACGTGGAAGCGAGAATGGTAACCCTCGCGGCGCACGGGCGCTGCGCCGCGAGGGTATTGGTGCGCATCACTTGACCTTAGCGGGAAAAGCCTTTCCCTCTTGAAAAGCTTGGGCGAAGCGGGGCTCTTCCCGCTCGATCACTTCTCTGGGTTCCGGGATCTCTCCTTGGTCGTGCGTTTCGCGGATGCAGGCGGCGAGCAGATTTCCCATACGGCCTGCATGCTCGTTGTAAGCGGGAACACCAGCCAAATTGCGCACCTCGTGGGGATCGGCCTGGAGATCGTAGAACTCTATTTCCGGCTTGCGCGGCGCCAGGAATTGCTCCTGAACGGAATTGAGTTTGCCCGCCGCATGCAATTGCTGGAGGATTCTGAGAGTGGGGTAGGAGTTCTCGATGTACTGGTTCCATTGCGTATAGGGCCGTTCGGGCATAAAGTTGCGGATGTACTTATAACGGCTGCTGCGCACGGCTCGGATGCGGTCAACGGTCATGTCGCAGCGGTCCCGGGCGGTAAAGACATGGCTTCGCGGAGGACCGCCAAACAAGAGGCGGCCATGAAAGCCCTGCGGCAGCGCGATGCCTGCGTAGACCAGAGACTGGGCGGTAATGTCGATGGCCACCACGGGATCATCTCTCAATTGGCCTTTGGCCAGCACGCCGGGGTAGCGAACCACGAGCGGCACGCGCGTGCCTACATCGTAGAGCCATTGCTTGCCGCGCAGCAGACAGCGCCCGTTGTCGCCGAACAGAAAAATTACGGTATTATCGAGCAATCCGTCTTGGGCCAGCGCGTCGAGTGTGGCGCCCACTTGCGTATCCAGCAGATTCACGGCGTCCAGGTAGTTCGCACACTCGTCGCGCACGGTGGGATGGTCCGGGTAATAGGGCGGCAGCGGCACCTTGGCCGGGTCCACCAGCTGTTTCTGCTGGCGGGCCAACCGGAAGGCCGGGCCTTTGTGCGGGGCCTGAAAATTCACCTGGGCGAAAAACGGCTGACCGGGCAAGCGCTGGTTCCAGTGTGTGCCATCGAACGGATTCGGCGCGCTGAAATTGAAATCCGTCTTGCCCGTGCCTCGCACGCCGGGCGCGATGTCAAGCACGTTAGCGGTAAAATAACCCGCCTGGCGAAACCGCTCGGTCACCAGCCGCGCTCCCGCAGGCAGCGTGTACCCATCTTTTCTGTGGCTGCGATGGTTGTGCGTGCCGGTGGTGGTCTGATACAAACCGACGTTAAAAGCCGACCGGCTGGACGAGCACACCGGTGCGGTGGTGAAAGCTTGGGTGAAACGCACGCCTTCATAGGCCAGCCGGTCCATGTTCGGCGTGCGTACCAGGGGGTATCCGTAGCAGCCCAGCTCGGCGCCGAGGTCGTCGCCGATGATCCAAACTATGTTGGGGCGCTTTGGGGCGCGCAGAATCGCAGGCGCGCCGAAAGCCGCCCATAGATTTCGCCGGGTCAAACCGGCGCTGACAGGCCGTTGCAGCTCCATTCCCTGTTAGATTGCCCCGTCCGGCATCCTGTGGCAACTGGAAAATCGCAGGCCGGCGCGCCATTCGCCTACACTGGTAAGGAGATGAGTGTTTTGACCCTGGTCCGGCACGGACAGGCTTCCTTTCTTGCGGACGACTACGACAAACTTTCCCCCACCGGCGAGCGGCAAGCGGCGGCGCTCGGCGAATATTGGGCACGCAACGGCATGAAGATCGACGCCGTATACACCGGCCCAAGGAAGCGGCACATCGGTACGGCAGCCATTGCTGGCGCGGCCTACGCCGCGGGCGGGGGCGTTTGGCCAGAGCCTTCAGTGCTGGAAGAACTGGATGAATACCGCGTGGACGAGGTGATGCGGCGCCATGTGCGCCGTCTGGCGGAGACCGATGCCAGCGTCGGCGAATTGTGGCAGGCCGTGAGGCGGGCCAAAGGCACACCCGCTCTGCCTATGGCCATGGAGAAACTGTTCCGCCGCGTTTCCTCGATGTGGATTCGCCAAGAATTCGACGCCGGCGGCATCGAGGACTGGGACCAGTTTGCCGGCCGCGTGCGTGCGGCGCTCGCCGGAACGCGCAACCACGGCCGCCGCGGCGTGCACGTGGTGGCCATCACCTCGGCCGGGCCGGTGGCCGTAGCCATGCAGACCGCCCTGGGATTGGATGCGGTTGCCACGCTGGAGCTCAGCTGGCTGGTGCGCAACACCGCCTGCTCGGAGTTTCTGTTCTCCGGCGAACGCTTCTCGCTGTGGAGCTTCAACACTACGCCCCACCTGGCGAACGCATCTATGATCACCTACCGGTAGTTAGGAATCGAGTTTCTGTTTGAGCAGTTGGTTGAGCACCTGCGGATTGGCCTGCCCGCGCGTGGCTTTCATGGCCTGTCCGACCAGGTAACCAATGACGGTTGTCTTTCCGCCCTTGTATTGCTCAACCTGCTTGGGGCTCGAGCGCAGCACCTCGTCGATCACTTTCTCAAGCGCGCCGGTGTCGCTGATCTGCTTCAGGCCTTCCCGCTCCATGATGGCGGCGGCCGGCTCGCCCGACTCGAACATCTTCGGGAAAATTTCCTTGGCCAACTTGCCGCTGATTTCGCCCCGTTTGAGCAGCGCCAGCAATTCTGCCAGGTTCTCCGCGCTCACTGGCGATGCGGCGATTTCCTTGCCGGCGGCTTTGAGCGCTCCGTCAAGGTCTCCCATCACCCAGTTGGCGGCCAGGCGAGCGTCTCCGGAACGGGCGGCGACAGCTTCGAAATAGTCGGCCAATTCACGCGAGGCCGTAAGCACCTCGGCATCGTATTCTCGCAGCCCCAGCGTATTGACGAAGCGCTCGCGCCTGGCGGCGGGCAACTCCGGCATGGAGGCCCTTACGCGTTCAATCCACTCCTGGCTGATGCGCAGGGGCACCAGGTCGGGCTCGGGGAAGTAGCGGTAGTCGTGCGCCTGCTCTTTGCTGCGCATGCCCACGGTTTCTCCCGTATCAGGATCGTAGAGTCTGGTTTCCTGAGAAATGGCGCCTCCGCCCTCGATCACGGCCACCTGCCGGGCGATCTCGTAATCCAGCGCCATTTTGACAAAGCGGAACGAATTCAGGTTTTTCACCTCGGCCTTGGTGCCGAATTTTTCAGCTCCGCGCAGCCGCACGCTCACGTTGGCGTCGCAGCGCAGGTGCCCCTTCTCCATGTCGCAAGTCGACACGCCCACAAACTGCAACGTCTGTTTGAGGGCAGTGAGGTACAGGTACGCCTCCTCGGAGCTGCGCATATCGGGCTCGCTTACGATTTCGATAAGCGGCGTTCCGCTGCGGTTCAAATCGACGTAAGTATAGTGGGACGAGTCCTTGAATCCCTCGTGAATGCTCTTGCCGGCGTCGTCCTCCATGTGAACACGCGTGATTCCCAGACGCCGCGCCGCACCGCCGCATTCAATCTCCACCCACCCGTGCTCGGCCAGCGGCTGGTCGTACTGCGAGATCTGATAGCCTTTGGGCAAGTCCGGATAGAAGTAATTCTTGCGCGCGAAACGCGAAACGGGGTTGATCCGGCAGTTCAGCGCCAGCGAAGCGGCGATGGCCATCTCGACGGCTTGCCGGTTCAGCACCGGCAGCGCCCCAGGCAGGCCCAAACACACTGGACAAACGTTGGTATTCGGCGGCGCGCCGAAGCTGGTCAGACAACGGCAGAAAATCTTGGTCTGGGTCGCCAGTTGGACGTGGACCTCCAGGCCGATCACCGCTTCGTATTTGGCAAGAACCTCCGGCGCCGCCAGCGCCGCAACATCAAGAGGCATTCCCTTATTATAGGAAGCTTGCCGGCGGATCCTGGAGGCCGTTGCAGGGTCTCATGCGGAATGCGCCAAGCCGGCGAGCTTGTTCAAACCGTCGATGTAGGCCTTGGCGCTGGCTTCGATCACGTCGGTGGATGCTCCGCGCCCCAGCACGCGGCGGCCGCCGTCTTCCAGTTGCACGGTCACTTCGCCCAGCGCCTCCGTGCCGCTGGTGACGGCGCGGATCTCGTAGCGCGTCAAGCGCGCCGAACTCTGGGCCACCGCGGCAATGGCCCGGTAGACCGCATCCACCTGTCCATCGCCGACCGCCGCACCTTCCTTCATCTCGCCCCGCACTTTCAAGCGCACGGTGGCGGTGGGGATGGCCGCCGTCCCGCTGTAAGTGTGCAAATAGTCAAGTTGATAGACGGAGGGCGCCTCGCGGATCTCATCGTGGAGAATGGCGATGAGGTCTTCATCGAAGACTTCTTGCTTCTTGTCCGCCACCGCCAGAAAGCGCTGGTAGGTCTGGTTCAGTTCGGCAGGCGAGAGTTTGTAGCCGAGCTTCTCCAGACGGGCCCGTAACCCATGGCGGCCGGTACGCGCCGTGAGCACCACGCGGCTCTCGGTAAACCCCACGTCTTCGGGCCGCATGATTTCATAGGTCTCCCGCTGTTTCAGAAAGCCATCTACGTGGATGCCGGAACTGTGCGAGAACGCGTTGCCGCCCACCACGGCCTTGTTCGGCGGCACCACCATGCCCAGCATGTCCGCCACCAGCCGGCTAGTGCGGAAAAATTCGCGCGTATCGATTCCCGTGCGCAAGCCGTAATAGTCGGCGCGCGTATGAAGCCCCATCACCACTTCCTCCAGCGCCGCGTTTCCGGCCCTCTCGCCGATGCCGTTGATGGTGCCCTCCACCTGCCGGGCGCCGTTGCGCACGCCGGCCAGTGTGTTAGCCACGGCAAGCCCCAGGTCGTTGTGGCAGTGCACGCTGATGGTAGCTTTGGCAATGTTGGGGACCTTCTCTCGGATGGAGCGGATCAGGGCGCCGAACTGCTCGGGCACGGTGTAGCCGGTGGTATCTGGAATATTGACCACATCCGCCCCGGAGCCAATGACCGCTTCCAGCATCTCGAACAAATAAGCGGGGTCAGCGCGGCCGGCGTCTTCAGCGTAAAACTCGACTTCCGGCGCCAGGCTCTTGGCCAGCTTTACGGCATCGACCGCCATCCGTATGAGCTTGGTCCGCTTCTCGGCCAGCGTCCGGCCGTATTTTTCATCCCGGAACTTGCCCATGATGTGAATGTCGGAGACTCCGATACCCGTATGGATACGCGCCCGCCTGGCCTTCGCCAGCGCCTTGCCGCAAGCCTCAATATCGCCGGCAACCGCGCGGGAAAGAGCGCAGATCGTGGCGTTGCCGATCTCTTTGGCCAGCAACTTTACGGCTTCGAAATCCTCCGGCGAACTCGCCGGGTAGCCGGCTTCGATCACGTCCACGTTCAGGCGCGACAACTGGCGTGCGATGGTCAGTTTCTCGCGGCTGCCCAGACGGCTTCCGGCGGCTTGTTCACCATCGCGCAACGTGGTATCAAAAATTGCGACCTTTTCTTTCATTAGACCGTCCTGAATATCAAAGCATAGCGAAAAACCGGTGGCCCAGCGCTGAGGCAAGCCCACCGGCGCTGGTTCAACCGCGAACGCGGAGCTCCTCCCACAGGGTGATCGCCAGCGTGCTGGCCAGCACCAGCGCGCCGCCAGCAACCGCCGCCGGAGTAAGCCTTTCGCCCAGCCAGATGGCCGCCACGGGCAAGCCGAAAACCGTCACCAGATAGTTGCACAGCGCCGTTTGGATGGCGTCCAATTTTTGCAGCGCCTTCAGAAACAGCACCATGGAAAGGTAATTGTGAAAAAAGGTGAGCAGCGCCATTCCGGTCCAGGTCCTCGCCGTGAAACCCGCGATGGCGCGGAAGCTTCCCGGCTCGAGCCAGGCGATGAGCGGCGTCACCAGAATAAACATAGCGGCGTAGCTGTAAAGCAACATCTCCATGGGGGAATACCGCTCCACGCTCCGGTTGCCGTAAGAGTTGTAGAACGCGCTGCCCAGCGTGCCGGAGAAAATCAGCAGGTTCCCGGCCAGATATCCCGAACTGAAATCCAGATTGCGCAGGTCCCCGCCCGAACATAGCACGACTCCCACCAAAGCGGCGCCGAAGCTCAGCCAGCGGACCCGCGTCATGCGCTCGCCCAGAAACAGGACGGCAAACAAGGCCGTCGTCACCGGCATGGTCAACATGAGCAGAGCGGCGTTGGAGGCCAGCGACATGCGCG
>CAYSBM010000033.1:0-4648 GCA_964429095.1 uncultured Solibacteraceae bacterium
TTGTCTTTGCTGACGTTCGCGGATGTTTCATAACCCGGCAGGCTGAGCGCGGCAGGAAAAATCAAATGGACCTCGCAGGATCAAAAGTTCCTGCGCGCCTTGAAGATTTCGGTCGACGACGAATCACAATAACCGGGCGCCCAGCAATTCCCGGTAGACCTCCCAAGTGCGGGCGGCGGCTTTTTCCCAACTGAACTGCCGGGCGCGGTCCAGGCCGAGTCCGCACAAACGCCGGCGCAAAGGTTCATCTTCGGCCAGGCGCGTCAAAGCGGCGGCGAGAGCATCGGTATCAGTGGGGTCAACCAGCAGCGCCGCATCGCCACACACTTCCGGCAGCGCGGAGCGGGCTCCGGCAACCACCGGAACGCCATTGGCCATGGCGTCGAGCACGGGCATCCCGAACCCTTCATCGAGGGACGGAAAAGCGAAAATGGAAGCCCTTGCATACAACTCAGCAAGCTGGCGGCCGCTCACATAGCCCACTGTCTGGATGGATGCCCGCCGGGGGCTCCGTTCGATTTGCTCCAATATTTCCGCGGCGCCATAGCCGCATCCGCCCGCCAGCACCAACCGCCACTCAGCAGGCATCCGGCCAAAAGCTTCCACAAGGCGGCTAATGTTCTTGCGCAATTGGATGGCGCCGACATGCAGCACTATTTTCTCGCGCGGCGGCGGGTCACTTAGAGGCAGGATACCCACCCCATGATGGATGACCCGCAAACGCGCTGGTTCCACCCGGAGCAATTGCTCAACTTGGCTGGCCGTAAAGCGGCTCACGGCGATGATCAGGTCGGCACGCGAGGCAGCTTCCCGGGCCTGCCTGGAGAAACGTTCGCGGAACTCCGGGGTGGAATAGTCGCTTGTGAGCACAAAGAGATCGTGAAATGTCGCCACGGCGCGGCGAAAACGCGTTCGCGGCAGGCGCTGGTTCAAACCGTGGAACACTTCGGCGCTCCAAGGCACCCACCAACGGCAAAAACCGGTCTCCCGCAGGACCGCTCGCCGGGCGTTCCCAGGCAAGGCGGCACGCCAGGATTTGAAGAAGCGGTGCATGCGATAGCACAACAGGAAGGATGTTTCCGGGTGACTGAGCGCCAGGTGGTTGAGGATCTCCCGGCAATAGACGCCCACACCCGAAGGGTTGCGGTCCAAGCTATAGGTGGCGTCCAGGGCGATTTTCAACGGCTCAGACCGTACTCTTTCAGTTTCCGGTACAGGGTGGTGCGCCCGATGCCGAGCAGTTGCGCCGCCATCATGCGGTCGCCTTTGGTGTATTCCAGAGCCTGCATAATGGCGTTCTTCTCCAATTCGGTGAGCCGCATGACGGGTGGGGGAGGCTCCAGGCCGCCGGCCATGCGGGGGCCCATGCGCGGCGCCGGACCGGCGGGACCTGCCGACGCCGCAGCCACGGCGGCCATACCCTGAGACCGGCGCGCCATAAGATGGTTCTGCAAAGCGGTGGGCAGGTCAGCGGCATGGATCAAGGGGCCTGAATTCACGGCTACCATGTGCTGGATACAGTGCTCGAGTTCGCGCACGTTGCCCGGCCAGTCGTAGCTGAGCATGGCATCCAGGGTTTCTTGCGTCAGCGTGTGGCCGTGGCCGTAACATTCCAGAAACTGTGCGATCAGAGCCGGAATATCCTCCTTGCGCTCCCGGAGCGGCGCCACTCGCAGCGGCACGACATTGAGACGGTAATAGACGTCGCGGCGGAAGGCTCCCCGTTCGACTTCCTTGGCCAGGTCGCGGTTGGTGGCGGCGATCAGGCGGAAGTCGGAGCGCCGCACGTTGGTGGAACCCACTGGCCGGAATTCCTTCTCTTGCAGCACGCGCAACAACTTCACTTGCATGTCGAGCGGCAGTTCGCCGATCTCGTCGAAAAAAGCCGTCCCGCCATTGGCCTTTTCGATCAGCCCCACTTTGCTCGTGACGGCGCCGGTGAAGGAACCTTTGACGTGCCCGAATAGCTCGCTCTCCATGAGCGGTCCCACCAGCGCGGAACAGTCGATGGGAACGAAGGGGCCGACAGGGTTGGCGTTGTGGATGGCCCGGGCCACGACTTCTTTGCCGGTGCCGGTTTCTCCAAGCAGGAGGACCGGCCAGCGGCAACGGCTGAGTTTCTCCACCAGCCGCATGACCTGGCGCATGCGCGGAGACTGCCCCACCAGGGTGATCGCACCGTCCTTTCCTTGCGCCATCATCTGAAGTCAATTATACGTAACGGTGGAGAGACACTCCTCTCCTTTTCTGCATAGTGCGCTGGCGGCCGGGAAAGTTGCAACGATTCATTTCTCATCCAGGCGGACGGCGAATGCGCCAGGGAACTCCTTTTGAAGCTCGCCCGCGAAGGCCGCGGCCTGCGCCGCATCCAGGAATTCGCCGGCCAGCACGCGATAGATGGGCGGGTCGCCTGGCTTCTCGATCACACGGACCTTTGCGCGATAGCGCTTCAACTGTTCGCACACACGCTCGGCTCGATCGCGGGCGGAGAATGCGCCCGCCTGCACAGCAAATAACGGCCGCCAAGCAGAGTGCTCCACGGGAACCGGGGCAAACGGGCTGGGCCGCCGGGGCGTCTCCGGCGGCAGCGGGCTTTCCTGCGGCGCGCCTAACTGCGCCGAACGCACGGCGTCCGGTTCGCGCCTTGGTGGGCGGATGCTGGTGAGACGCACCTTTGCCGTGCCGGAACCGAGCATGTCGATACCAAGAGCGGCGGCCCGGGACAAGTCGATGATGCGCCCGCGGACGAAGGGGCCGCGGTCATTGATGCGCACATCGATCTTACGATGATTGGCGAGGTTCTCCACCCGCACCCAGGTATTGAAAGGCAGCTTACGGTGAGCCGCGGTGAGTTTGTTCATGTCGTAGATCTCACCGCTGGCGGTGGGACGTCCGTGATAGGGGTAGCCGTACCAGCTCGCCATGCCGGTCTCAACGTACTTGCCCGGCGGAGGCGGGGTGTGCCAAGTCTTCTTTCTCTTCGCGCAGCCGGCAAACATTACCAGGAGCAGCGACACGAGAAGGAGCGCCCGCAACCTCATCTGGACTGATGCTAGCGTGACGTGCGCGATCTTGGCAAGCTTCCGGAACCCGGCATAAGGCCTGCTCGGGGTTAAAACAAATCTTGCAAATTGCGTTTTTTGCCTCCCGGCGGCCCGACTGTGGCAGAGAACCAGCGCCGGCATGCATTTTTTTCTTGACTTTCATTCCGGAACACCTTATATATGAATCACGAAGCGATCTTTCGAGATCGCAAATTTGATGTTAGGGAGAATCAATCGATGAAGAACGCGACCAAGAAAGCGGCAAAGAAAGCCCCGGCCAAGAAGGCTGCTCCGAAGAAGAAGAAGTAAGGGCTTCCCGCAAAGGGATTGCACGCAACGAAGGTTCACTCACGGCCCCGGTTCCACGGGGCCATTTTTATTGCCCCACCCCTTTGGCCAGCAGAAGAGCCCGGAACGTCTCTCCCATTCCAAAAAGCAGAGTCTTCAGTTGCAGGGTGCGCCGGAGGCGTTCGTCATCGTCCGGCGCCTGTAACGCAGAGGTGAATTGATCGCGCGCGCCCGCTTCGAGGAGCGTCTGCGCCAGGCTTTGCAGGCGGACGCGGGTGAAGCCCAGCTCGGCGGCGCGGTCAACCAGCGCGGTGAAATTTACATGGGCGGTTATGTCACGCTCGCCGGGCGCGCTGAGCACGTCTTGGCTGGCGGCATGCCGGTGGTAGCTCATCAGCGTGCCTTGCGGAAAACGGGCCAACTCGCGCGCCGTGTAGCCGTAATCGATCACCGCCACCCAACCGCGCTCCAGACTAGCGGCGATGCGGTCCAGCCAGTCGAGCGCCTCCAGATTCACCTCCATCAGCACACCGTCCTCACAGGAAGGCGCGTAACGGCGCGCATAATCGAGTTGGGGCGGCGCAGCGCGCTCACCCTCGATGAGGAAAAAGCTTTCGCCGCTCCAGCCCACGCGCATCTCAACCCAAGTCCCGCTGCGCGCCGCGAGCAGGTGGACCGGCAGCGCGTCAAAGAATTCGTTGGCAAACACGGCGCCAGTGAAACGCTCCGGCAGCCGGCCGTATCCTGCCTCCACCGGGATGTAATGAAACTCAGCCAGCGCGTCCGCCATCTCGCTGCGCCCTGCGCCCAATTCGACCACTGTAAATTCATCCGGCCGGCCGAGTTCTTCCCGCAAAGATGCCAGCCACGAGGCCACCAGTATGCCGAAGACCGGCTGCAACTGCGCGGCGGTGAAATAATCGCCGCCCTTTCCGAACGGGTCGCGGCCGCTGCGGTAGTAGCCGTGCCGGGGATGGTAGAGCGCCACCTCCATAAAGCGGCGGAACGGGATGGGACCGTGGGCGGCAATTTCCGCGGCGAGGCTGGCCGTCAGGGGAGTCACCGTTGTATTGTATGATCTGGCACGGCGGTGACGCGATGGATGCCGGCGGCATGGTAACCGTCAAGATCAGTTCCGAGGAGGCTGGCTACCTCTCCTTTTCCCAGGTAATCGTGCAGCGGATGCTGCTCAGCGAGCTGGCGGAGTTGATTGTCGGCGTCACCGGCAAGGATCCGGCCCGGGTGGGGGAAGTCTTGCGGCGCGGCGTGCTGGTCGCCGGAGCTTCGCGGTTCCGGTGGCAGGGAGGGGGGGCTGG